>NZ_DDFB01000117.1:0-65375 GCF_002336885.1 Novosphingobium sp. UBA1939
GTCCTGATCGAACTTCGCCAGGCGGCGGGGCGACACCGCTCTTGGGACACGCTAATCGCGTGCGAAACCTAAGGCAGTGGGATGGTCTCGTCGATCGTGACAAGGCCCAGCCCTTCGGCCCCGATGGCCGCCGCGACCGAAGGCCGCCGGCCGACAAGGCGAAGCAGCGCGGCGATGCGGGGAAAGGGCGCCAGGGAAATTTTGAAATGCCGCGTCCAGCTGGCGATCACGAAGAAATAGGCATCCGCGGCGGTAAACGTTGCCCCTGTCAGAAAGGGGCCAACAAGATCGCGCTCGACCTGCGCAAGACGGCCCTCGATCCGCTCCAGCGCAACGGCGCGCGCGCGTTCGTCAAGCGGCCAGCGCAGCGGTACGAAGCTCTTGTGCAATTCGGCGGCGGTGAAGCTCTGCCATTCGAGCACCCGGTAGCGCTCCATCGTGCCGGCGGCGGGCAACAGATCGTCGCGGCCGAACCGTTCGCATAGATATTGGGCGATCACGATGTTCTCGGTCAGCCATGTATCGTCTTCAAGCAGGAGCAGCGGCACCATCCCGCGGGGGGCGATGGCGCGATAATCCGAACCGTCCGGTCGGTGCTTCAGCGATACGTCGACCACTTCAAGCGCGAAAGGCGCGCCGATCTCCCGCAGCAGGATATGGATGGAGAGCGAACTTGCGCCGGGATGGATAAACAGCTTCATCGCGGGGTTCGCTTTCATTCCAGCAACGCCGCTCCGGCATTCGGCGCATGTATCACGGCAGGGCGATCCCTCTCACTGCTCTCGCAGTTCCCGCACGCTCGCCGCGGTCAGATTCGAGGCCTGCGTTCCGAACCGGGCGGTAACGTAGTTGGCAACCGCCGCGATCTCCGCGTCCGAATAGGCGGCATGGAAGGCCGGCATGTAGGGACCGGGCGAATGCGCCAAACCACCGCCGTTCAGCACCATCAGCGCGACATTGGTGCCGGTGCGATCGTTGACGGCCCGGATACCGGTCAACTGCTGGAAAGGACTGACAGCTCCCTTGCCGCTCCACGCGTGGCAACTGACGCAAGCCTGCTCGAACACGCGCTTGCCGTGAGGATTGCCCGTCGGGCCTTGCGAAGCGACGGGGTTGGCCGGCCCGGCCATCGCGGGCAGGCCAGAGCTGTGAATGGAGGGAATGGTGCGCAGATAGGCCGCGATCGCGGCAACGTCCGAAGGTGTCAGCCGCCCGGTGCTCAATGAAACCACCTCGGCCATCGGACCGGAGGCGACACCGCGTTGCGGCGCATGCCCGCGCGCAAGATAGCTGACGAGGTCGTCCGACGACCACGCCCCGATGCCGCTCACCTGATCACCGGTGATGTTGTAGGCGTTCCAGCCTTCGGCAGCGCCGCCAGCGAACTTCTGTCGGGTGTTCATGGCCTGCATCAGCGTGCGCGGCGTGTGGCATTCGCCGCAATGGCCGGCCGCTTCGACCAGATAGGCGCCGCGATTCCACTGGGCATCGCGATCGGCGACCGGACGGAACACCGGTTCGCGGTTGAACAGCGCTCCCCAGATCGCCATCAGCCAGCGCTGGTTGAAGGGGAAGCTAAAAGTGTTGGGCAAGTTTGCCTGCCGCACCGGCGCCAGACTGGCGAGATAGCGACGGATCGCCAGCACATCGTCATCGGTCAGCATGGCGTAGGATGCGTAGGGGAATGCCGGGTAGAGCCGTTGGCCATCGCGGCCGATGCCCTTGTGCACGGCGCGCACGAATTCGGCATCGCTCCAAGCCCCGATACCGGTCTCCCGGTCGGGCGTGATGTTGGGGGTGTAGATCGTGCCGAACGGCAGCTTGAACGCACGCCCGCCGGCAAATGGCTTGCCACCCTTGGCGGTGTGACAGGCCTGACAATCGGCGGCCTCGGTCAGATAGCGGCCCTTCGTGAGCGGATCAGCCGACGCCAGTTCGGATGGAACCCCGGTGGGCGACCGTCCGCGGTAGGTGGCCAGATCGACCTGACGGCCGCCCGCGAACGCCAGCGGCCCCGGCAAGGCCACTTGCCACCAGGCAAGTCCACCAGCGATGGCAAGCGCCGCAATGGCGCCAAGGAAGATCGTTTTGCGGGTGCCTTTCATCGCCAGGCGCTCTTGCTTAGCAGGGAGGGATCGACGGGCATCCGGCTGAGCTGGATGCCCGTTGCGGCGTAGATGGCGTTGTTGAGCGCGCCCTGGACGGTGACCGTGCCAGGTTCGCCGATCCCGCCGGGTGCCTCGGCGCTGGGCACGATATGGACCTCGATCTGCGGCATCTCGTCGATGCGGACGACGCGGTAGTCGTGAAAATTGCTTTCCTGCGTCCGCCCGTTCGCCAGGGTGATCTGGCCATAGAGCGCGGCGGAAAGGCCAAATACCATGCCGCCCTGTATCTGGGACACGATGCCGTCCGGATTGACGGGCGTTCCGCAGTCCACCGCCGTGGTCAGCCGCTTGACCGCCACCGTGCCGTCCTCGGCCACGACAACTTCGGCCACGGTGCAAAGATACGTACCGAACACGTATTGCAGATTGATGCCACGCCCCGCGCCCGCCGGCAGCGGCGTGCCCCAGCCCGCTTTCTCCGCGGCCAGATCGAGCACCGCGCGGGCGCGTTGATGTTTGCCGATCAGGCTGCGGCGAAAGGCGAGCGGGTCCTGCCGCGCTTCGCGCGCCACGCGATCAACGAAGCTTTCGGTGGCGAACACGTTCATGTTGGGTCCGACGCCGCGCCAGAACGCGGTGTACACGCCGCGTGGTTCGTGGCGGACCCAGTCCACGAGCAGGGCGGGCATGTCGTAGGGCGTCTCGGCCGCGCCATCGACGGCATCGCTATCAATTTTGCCGTCGTAGGCGGGTGGCAGCCAGCGCGCGACCACGCTGGGGCCGACAACGCGATGCGACCAGGCCTCGACCTTGCCGTTCGCGATCCTGGCCTTGAGCCAGGCGCCATAGACCGAGCGATAGGGCGCCCGCGCTACATCCTCTTCCCGGCTCCAGACGACCTTGACCGGGCCATCGACATGTTTGGCGATACGCACGGCCTTGCGGACCCCGTCCACCTCCAGGCGCCGGCCGAAGCCGCCACCGATAAGATGGTTATGGACCGTCACCTGGTCCGGACTCAGACCTGCCTCTTGCGCGGCAGCCCGCTGCGTCATCGTCATCACCTGCGTGCCAACCCAGACCTCGCATTTTCCGGACGTGAGGTGGACGGTGCAGTTCATCGGCTCCATCGGGGCATGGGCCAGGAGGGGCAAGGCGTAGTGCGCCTCGATCACGCCATCGCCCGACAATTTCGCCGCTGCGCCGGTATCCAGCGCGACGTGCGCCTCGGCTTGCGATGCCTTTTCCAGATCCGCCCACAAGTCGGCAGTGCCCAGTGCGGCATTGGGACCATCGTTCCAGGTGATGTCCATCGCTGCCAGCGCGCGCATCGCCGCCCAGCTGGTTTCGGCCACCACCGCGACCATGTCATCAAGCACGATCACCTGCTGCACGCCGGGCAGGGCCTTGGCCGGGCGGTCATCGACCCGCACGACCTTCCCGCCTACCACCGGAGCGCAGGCCAGCGAGGCGAACCGCACGCCTTCGGGCATCGCGTCGATACCATAGCGGAGCGAGCCATCGACCTTGTGCGCGGTATCGAGCCGTCGCTGCGAATGGCCGATAAGGCGGAAGGTTTCTGGCGACTTGAGCGGCGGATCAGCCGGAACCGGCTCGCGCGCGGCCTGTGCGGCCAGAGCGCCATAGGCAAGGCGGCGACCGCTGGGCTGGTGGACGACTTCACCCGGTTCGGTGCGGCATTCCGCCGCCGGCACATGCCATTGCCGCGCGGCCGCCGCTATCAGCATGGCACGGGCGCTGGCGCCGGCCTTGCGCATGACCGGCCAATAGCCGCGCACCGATGTCGAACCGCCGGTGGCCTGCACCTTGAAGATCGGATTGCCGTAGAGCGCGTCGTCGGCCGGCGCCTCTTCCAGCTTGACCGCCTCAAGCGCGACATCCAGTTCCTCGGCGATCAGCATCGCCAAAGCGGTGTAGATGCCCTGCCCCATCTCGGTCTGCGGCATCACCAGGGTTACGTTCCCGTCCCCAGCCAGGCGGATGAAGGCGTCGGGGGCGAAGGCTGCGGAGGCGGGGGCCGCGCCGGTTGCCGCAACCACCGAAACGCCCCGGACGGTAAGGCCAAGCACCAGCGCACCGGCGCCAAGCGACGCGCCGCGCAGCACCTGTCGGCGCGAGAGAGCCGGATCAGCCATGACGCGCCGCCTCCTTGATGCCCTCGCGGATACGCACATAGGTTCCGCATCGGCAGATGTTTCCAGCCATGGCGGCGTCGATCGCGGCATCATCGGGCGTCGGATTGCTGGCCAGCAGGGCCGCGGCCGACATGATCTGGCCAGATTGGCAGTAACCGCACTGGATCACGTCCAGATCGAGCCACGCCTTCTGGATGCGCGCGCCGGCCGGGGTCGTACCGATCGCCTCGATGGTCGTGACCGGCTTGTTGCCAATCTCCCCCACCGGCAATTGGCAGGACCGGACGGGTGCGCCATCCAGATGAACGGTGCATGCGCCGCATTGCGCGATGCCACAACCGAACTTGGTGCCGGTCAGCCCCAGATCGTCGCGCAGCACCCAAAGCAGCGGTGTTTCGGCATCGACTTTGACCTCACGCTGCTGGCCGTTCACGTTAATGGTCGTCACGCCTGATTCCTCCGATTTTCGGGCAGGTTACGCCAGATCGGATGCCGCGGACAGACCTACCTGTGTATGGTTTTGGCCGGCAAAAAGGGGCAGCGGGGAGTGGAAGCCTTAAAGGACGCCGGCGCACGCCTGCAAAGGCGCTTGTCGCAAGCGCAAGGCCAGACGATCAAAGTGCATGAACATTCCGAAGCTCAGCGTCTGGAGCGCTGCTGCGGCACGACCCCGCCCAGCCGGGCATTCAGTCCAGGGCAGCGATACCGGGCACCATAAAGCTGAATACCGCGCCGCCGCCCGGCTCGTTCCGCACATGCAGGTTCCCCCCCATGCCCTGCACCGCGTTGCGGCAGACCTGCAGCCCCATCCCCATGCCGGTCGCTTTGGTGGTAAAGAACGGTTCGAACAGCTTGTCGAGGATATCGTCCGGGATACCGGGACCGGTATCCCGCACCGAAACCGCGATGCCTTCGGAAGCGTTCGAGATTTCGACGGTGATCTTCCGCGGATCGGTCCCCGCCAGCATCGCCTCTGCCGCATTGGTGATGAGATTGACCAGCACCTGCTGGAACTCGACAGGATCGGCGAGGACGAGCGCAAGATCGGGATCGCAGTGCAGCACCAATTGCGCCTCTGCCCGCCTGACCTCGCTTTCGAGCAGACCACAGGTGGCCCGCGCCAGCGCGCTGATATCGACGCGCCGCAATTCGCGGCGCCGCGGCGCAAGACTCTCGCGCGTGTGCTCGACAATCGCCTGAACACGGTGAACCGTCCGGGTCAGCCGCTCGATGCCACGGATCGCCGCCTCAAGATTGGGTGTTTCCCCGGTGAGCCAGCGCACGGTGGTCTGCACATCCATCGCCATCGACGCGATGGGCTGGTTCAGTTCATGCGCGATGGTGGCGGAATAGGCACCCACCGTTGCAATGCGGTTGGCCCGTGCCAGTTCGTCCTGCGCGGCGCGGCGCATCTCCTCGATCCGCTGCTGTTCGGAAAGGTCGACGAGGTTTGACAGGTGCAGGTCGTCCGACAGCCGGTTCACGTTGAAATGAACGGGTATCCGGCGGGAATCCTTGCCGATCAGCACGGTCTGCCCGGAAATATGCTCTTGATCGTAATAGACCATCTCGAGCTGGCTTATCAGGACGTCGCGGCCGTCCTCGGCGTTGTGCGCGGGCGGGTTGGCCGCCAGTTCGGCAAGGTCCGCATAGCCCATCATCTGGGCGAGCGCCCGATTGACCCGCGTGGTCCTGATATTCGACAGGCATTCCTCGAGAACCTGCGGATTTTCGTCGAAGTACGCCTGCAAATCCTGGACGCCTTGCGCCTTGATGCGTTCGAGGATGGGCTTGGTCAGACTGAAGTCCATCTCGGCGAAGCTGATGCCGCCCACGTCGAACAGACTCGAATAGCGCGCTTCCGTGCGCAGCAGTTCGGCCGTCCGCTCGGCGACCCTGCGTTCGAGGTTGGCCATCAGGTCGTTGACGCGCTGCTGGGCCAACACCTCGTTGTGGATGTCCGTCGCGCCGCCATAGAAGCGCAGTATCTCGCCGGTCTCGGCGGACCGCACCGCCCGGCGTGCCATCGACATCCAGTGATAGCTGCCGTCCTTGTGCCGCAGACGGACCTGGCAGGCGATATCTTCGCCGGTTTCCAGTGACCGCGTCAGCACCTGGCGCAATGGCCCGATATCCTCGGGATGGACGCATTCGCGCCAGGTTTGCCCGGCAATGCCCTCCTCTCGTTCAACGCCGGTAATCTCGGTGAAGCGCTGGTTGAGAAAATCCCATTTCCCGTCCGCCGTCGAGCGCCAGAGCAACTGGGGAACCGAATCCGCAAAAACTGTCAATTCCCGTTGGCTTTCTTCCAGTTCGTTGCGGACCTTTTGCAGTTCCTCCTTCGCGGTTACCTCTTGATGTACGTCGGAAAGCCCGCCGAAGCGCTCGATCTCGCCGGTGATGGGTGAGCGGACTGGCTTGTCGTAAATGTGCATCCAGCGATACGAACCGTCGGCCTGGCGCACGCGGATCTCGAGGTCGGTCAGGGTCTGCGTGGCGACCGCATGGGGAACCGCGGCATGAAGCGCGGCAAGGTCATCCGGGTGGACGACATCGTTGTAGCGCTCGTTCGCCAGCACGCTTGAGCGATCCAGTCCGGTTACATGGGTCCAGTGTTCGTTGAGGTATTCGATCTCACCCCGCGGGTTAGACCGCCACAGCACGAACGGGACCGAGTTGAGGAAATGTTCGATCTCGGCCCGGCGGCGGTCTGCCTCCGCGCTCGCCGCGCGCAGGCGTCGTTGGCTTAGCAACAGGAATGCGACAACACCGATCGCGATGCAGGGGAACAGCGCCTGCGCTGCGGCAGCAAGCGGCGCCGGGTCCGCCTGCGCCAGAAGCCGGGCGGCGAAAGCCAGCGCCATGCAGACAGGCGCTCCGACGAGAACCGCGATTTCCCCGCCGCCCGCAAGGGCCGCTGCGACTACGACTAGATGGAGAATGGAAACAGGCAGATTATTCGCAGAGGCCCGGTCGAGGAAAAACACCACCCATGCCATGAAGAAGGCGCCAGGCAGCCAGAGATAGCTGTATTTGCGGTCGGTCATGCCAATCGGTCCCATCGCCCAATCTGCCTGTCATTCCATCGCTATTCGCGCCTGACAAGCCGCCGCAGCGCATGAGCCTAACGTCAAACCCCTATTGCCGCCTGAGCAAGTACGAAGCCGCCTGGAAGCATCCCCGGCCCGTGCGTGAACACCATTGTAGCCATATGGTGCTCGGCTGCGATGGCTGCGCGCTGGTATGCCCTCCCCCTACCTTGTTCTGTCTGGCTATCGCAAACCGCCATGCTCAAGCTCTCCGCGAAAGGAGAACCCCTTGAACCAGCACAAGACAGCGCCGACGCAGCACGTCGTGGTCGGCGAAACGCGCTATGCCTATCGTCGGTTCGGCGACGAAGGAGGAAACCCCATCGTGCTTCTCCAGCATTTCACCGGAGGCATGGATCACTGGGACCCCTTGCTGACCGACGGCCTTGCCCGCAAACGCCCGGTCATCCTGGTCAACAACGCCGGGGTCGCCAGTTCCACGGGCACCGCGCCACCGACGATCGAGGGCATGGCCGGATGCATCGCCGAATTTGTCGATGCACTCCAACTTCGCACGTTCGATCTGCTCGGCTTCTCGATGGGCGGCATGGTCGCGCAGGCGTATGCCAAGCAGCACGGCGACCGCGTGCGCAAGCTGGCGCTGCTAGGCACCAGCCCGCGCGGCGGCGAACCCACGCCCTATCAGGCCGAAGTGGCACAGCGAGCCAGTGGCAACGCCAACCTCGAGGACTTTGCCTGGCTGTTTTTCGGCCATTCCGAAGCGGGCCGCGCGGCCGCGGCGGCATTCTGGCAGCGCCGGCATGAACGAACAGAAGATGTCGATCCGCCCAGCGGCATGGCCACGATCATGGCGCAAGTGGCCGCCGGACGGGACTGGCTTGTGCCCCACGGCGAACGCTTCGCCGATCTTGCGGCGATCAGCTGCCCGACGCTGGTCGTCAATGGCAGCCTCGACGTGATGCTGCCAACGATCAATTCGTTCCATCTCCAGCAGCATCTGCCCGATGCGCAACTCATCCTCTATCCCGATGCTGGCCATGCGGCACAGTTCCAGTATCCCGAACTGTTTCTGGCCCATCTCCTCCTGTTTCTCGACGGACACTGAGCAGCGTGCGGACGATTGCCGCCCGCTGCCGAATGAAGGACATGCTATGGATCCCCTCGCTTCCGCAACCATTGCCGCCCATGGCGGGCTGGACCAATGGAAGCGCTTCACCACGCTTTCCGCACGGCTCGCGCAAGGCGGCGCGCTTTGGCCGCTCAAGGGGGTCGGCGGCGTGCTGGACGATACCGTGGTGACCATAGACCTGACCCGCCAACAGGCCTCGCACGCGCCCTTCGGCGATGCGGCGCGCAAGTCCGCGTTCGCGCCGCATCGGGTTGCGTTGCTGTCCGGCGCGGATACCGTGCTGGAAGAACTGGCCGACCCGCGCACCTCGTTTGCCGGGCACACGCTCGAAACCCCGTGGACCGAACTGCAGCTGGCCTACTTTGCCGGCTGCGCGATGTGGACCTATCTGACGCTCCCCTTCCTGCTGGCCGAGCCGGGAGTCACGGCGCAGGAAATCGAACCCTGGGAGGAAAGCGGGGAGCAATGGCGCCGCCTCGCGGTGACATTTCCCACGCACATCGCCACCCACAGCACGCACCAGACGCTTTACATCGGCAATGACGGCCTGCTGCGGCGCCACGATTACGACGTCGAGATCGCCGGGAACACGCCGGGCGCCCACTATCCCGCAGACTATGTCGAAGTGCAGGGCATCCGGTTTCCCACCCGCCGCCGCATCTATCCGCGTCAGGCCGATGGCAAGCCGATGGCCGAGCCGCTCGTCGTGTCGATCGATCTCGGCGACATCGTGCTGCGCTGATGCATCGCGGCCCATTGGAACGACCATGGCGGTACGACCGATTGACCGATAGAAACCTCGGAATGCGGCACACGATTTTCGGCGCGTGCTTGTTCGTCGCAGCCTCCTTCGCGGCGCCTTCGGCAGCGTCCGCCACCGATCCCGGCAGTAGCGCTGCCGCGACGGATACCTCCCACATCGTCGTGACAGCCTTGCGCCGCCCGCTGCCCGCAGACGCCGTGCCCGCCAGCCTGACCGTTCTGACCGGGCAGCAGTTGCAGGCCCGTTCGGTCCGCTCGTTTGCCGATCTGGCGATGATCGAACCCAGCCTCCAGATTTCCGCCTATCAGGGCGAGAGCCAGATCTTCGTGCGCGGGATCGGCGCGGTCACCTTCCTGGGCGGATTTGACAGCAGCATCGCGGTCAATCTCGATGGTGTCTACCTTGGCAGGCCGAGCGCAGCGGCATCGGCGATGTTCGATCTCGACCGGATAGAAATCCTCAAAGGCCCGCAAGGCACTCTCTATGGCCGCAACGCCACGGGGGGCGCGATCAATCTGGTGAGCCGCGGCCCCGCGCAGGACTGGCAGGCCGACGGGCGCGTGGCGTTCGGCAACTATGCCCGCGCCGATGCCTTCGCCAGCATTGCCGGCCCGCTGACCGACAGACTGGCAATGCGCTTGTCGGTGGGGAGCAGCAATCACGCCGGCTACACCCGGCTGATTACCGGACGCGATGCAAGTGGCAAGGAACACGTTGATCGCGCCGAGGACCAGCACGACCAGAGCGCCCGCCTGCGGCTGGACTGGCAGGCCCGCAGCAATCTGAAACTTGCCCTCTCCGCCGATGTCAGCCGGGCTGATGACCGCGCCGTGGTGTTCCACTTTGCCGGGCCGGGCTATGGCAACAATCCCGTCTTCCTCGCGCGCCTTGCGCAAGGCATCGTCGGCCCGGTCGGAGCGCGCACCATCGCCTCGTCCGTGCTGCCGTTCAACCGGCCGCTGAACTGGGGCCTGATGGCCCGGGCCGAGCTTGATCTGGGGGGCACCATATTGAGCGCGACGGCAGCCTACCGCCAGACGCATCCGAAAAACTTCGACGATCTGTCGAACAGCACCGTGCTGGCCGAAACCCAGTACAAGGAAGAAAACGCCCGGCAATGGAGCATTGACCTGGCGCTGCACTCCGCGCCTTCGGCCACGCTCACTTACTGGCTCGGCGCCTCGCACTACATCGAGCACAATGCGGTTCGCAACGAGTACTTCTTCCCTTACCTCGTTACGCTTCTCGGCGGCACGGGCAGTGCCGACTGCTGCCTGTTGCGGGCCAACGGCAAACAGCGCACCCTTGCCGATGCGCTGTTTGGCGAGGTTGGCGGCGCGATCTTGCCTCGCACCACAGTCACCGTTGGCGGACGCTGGACGCGCGAACGCCGCCAGGGGAGCAATCTGCTCGATTTCACCGGCCTCCAGACCCTGAACAATTCGGTCCTTGCTCCGGCCGATTTCCGGTCCTTCACACCAAAGGCCGTGATCGACCGCAGGCTTTCGGGGCGCAGCCATATCTTCGCCTCGGCCACGCGCGGCTACAAGGCAGGCGGGTTCAACCTCGGCTCTGCGCAGAACACGCCGTATGCCCCGGAAAAGATCTGGTCCTATGAATTGGGTGCCAGGTTTGCCGGCCCGAACTGGAACATCGAAGCGAGTGCCTTTCACTACGATTACCGCGACCTTCAGGTGCAGGATGTCGACGCGAATTCCGTGCTCATCCGCAACGCGGCAAACGCAAGGGTCGACGGCGTGGAGCTGGGCCTGCGCGGCGCGAGCGGGCCGCAGTTCCGGTTCGCAGCGCAGGCGACCTGGCTGAACGCGCGCTTTTCGCGCTACGCCACCATCAACACCAAGCAGCCCGGCCTCGGCACGCAAGACCTTGCCGGAAACCCGTTGCCCCAGGCGCCGCGCTGGCGCGTACTGGGCTATGCCGAACGGGATTTTGCGCTGCGTGGCGGCGCCATCCTGCGGCTGCGCGGCGATGCCAGCTGGCAGGACCGGATCTGGTTCACCGCCTTTCGCGATGCGCGCGCCACTCAGGCTGCCTGGTGGTGGTTGAAAGCCCGCGCAACGTGGATCCCCGCGCATGGGCGCTGGCAGGCCACCGCGTTCGTCGACAATCTCACGAACACGCGCGCATTCACCAATATCTCCATCACCGGCGATCTCGACGCGAGCCGTGCGCTCGGCAACATGGCCCCGCCCCGCACGTTCGGGTTGGAGTTCGGCTTCCGTCTTTAGGGTCAGGAGCCCTTACCGGCACGGCAGGGCCAAGCACCCGTGCCACCCATCGGCAGCGTCCGCCTAGATGCCGAGCAGGTCGATCTTGCGCAGCATATCGGCGACCGAAATCGACTTGAGTTTGCGCCCCGCGCTTGAGCGATGCATCTTCACCGTGATTTCGGTGATGCCGAGTTCATAGGCGATTTGCTTGTTGAGCAAGCCGCGCGCAACCCCGCGCAAGACATCCGTTTCGCGCGGGGTCAGGCTTTCGCCCAGCCGCCGCACGGTGTTTCGCTCGCCGCCATCCCTGTGCTTTTCACCTTCGGTCCGCAGCGCATGAGACACCACGTCGAGCAGTTCCTGCTGACGAAAGGGCTTTGGCAGGAAGTCGATCGCGCCGGCCTTCATCGCCCTGACGGAGGTGGCGACATCGGCGTGACCGGTGATGAACACGATCGGCACGAACTGGTTCATCTCCCGCAGCTGCGCCTGGAATTCGAGTCCGCCGGTGCCCGGCAACCGCAAATCCAGCACAAGGCAGCATGGCCGATCGGGTATGCCATGCTGCAGCATCTCCGCGGTGGATTCGAACACGGCCGTTTCAAGGCTCACGGATTCGAACATGTCCTGCAGGCTTGCGCGCACGTCGGGATCATCATCCACGACGAGGACAAGCGGCTGCCGCGATGTGAACTGGGCCGATGCTTCCTGCACGAGAGCTGCCCTGACCGTAGCCATGGATCGCCTTTCCGGCCGATCGGCCTTGTATTGCGACGCCAATCTACATCGACTTTGCCCGCAGTGCCAGCCGCCGCGCCCCATACCTCGGTATGGGAAGGCACAGAACAAGAGCTATGCAGCCGCAACACTGCTATCAATTGGCTGCAAAGTAGCCGATGACCACCAGCGGCAACACCGGCCTGGCAATGCCAAGCAGCCCCGAACGAGAGGACAATGTTGGTGCCTGGGCCTTCCCCGAAAATGCCGGCCCTAATCGGAATTGTCGACGATGACGATGACGTGCGTGAGGCTTTGCAAGGGATGCTGGAAAGTCACGGCTATCTCACGGCTTCGTTCAAGTCGGCTACCGATTTCCTTAAATCTGCCGATGTCTCGAGTTTCTTCTGCGTCATCACCGACTTCCAGATGCCGGGTCTGACAGGACTCGATCTGATCGATGCGCTGCGGGATTTTGGAATGCCCACGATCATGATCACAGCGTTTGCCACGCCGGTGATCGAACGGCAGGCCCGGAATGCCGGCGTGCGCCTTTTCCTGCGCAAGCCTTTCAATCCCCAGCAGCTTGTTGCCGCGATCAAATCCATTCGCAACGGGATGATGTGAAGCGTCGCCCGCGCGCAGCGGCAGCCACGGAGACTTTGCGCGCAGCAGGGCATACCACGGTAGAGCTGTGCCGAATGCCGGCACCCGATCATGGTGGCGACCAAGACGTCCCGTCGCCAACGGCGGCGCCACCAAGGAATTGCCCCATGCCTTACCACCTCCTGATCGACGGCGCACTGGTCGACGGCACCGATACCATCAACGTCATCGATCCAACGATGGCCCAGCCCTTCGCGCAGTCGCCGCGCGCCAGTGCCGCTCAGGCCGAAGCTGCCATACAGGCCGCCAAGCGCGCTCAACCCGCCTGGGAAGCCTTGGGTTACGAAGGCCGCAGGCCGTACCTTGAACGGTTTGCCGAGGCGATCACCGCCAACCTCGATTCCATTGCAGCAACCCTGACCCGTGAACGCGGCGGCCCGATTGCAGATTGCCGCTTCGAGGTGGGCCGCGCGCGCGATGCCATCGCCCACTTCGCCACGCAGTCTCTGGCCGATCGCGTGCTGCTCGAAACTCCCGGACAGCGCATCGTCGAACAACGCTACGCGCATGGGGTGCTGGTCGCTATCATGCCGTGGAACCGGCCGATGACGCTGCTCTCGTTCAAGCTTGGGCCAGCGCTGATTACCGGGAACACGGTGATCGCCAAGCCCGCCCCCACCACGCCGCTTTCAACCCTTCTCCTCGGCCAGCTGGCTGCCGAAATTTTCCCCGCCGGCGTCTTCCAGACCCTGGTGGATGCCAATGACCTCGGCCCTCTGCTGACCAGCCATCCCGACGTCGCCCACGTCAGCTTCACCGGCTCGACGCCGACCGGCAAAAAGGTGCTGGCGTCGGCCGCCGATACGCTGAAGCGCTTTACCCTGGAACTCGGCGGCAACGACGCAGCCATCGTGCTGGACGACGCCGACATCGCCAAGGTTGCAGACCGCATCTTTGCCGCAGCCTTCATCAATGCAGGCCAGGTCTGCTTTGCCACCAAGCGCGTCTACGCCCCGCGCCGACATGCAGCCGATCTCGCAGCGGCCCTTGCCGAACGGGCCGCTGCGGCGGTTCTGGGCGATGGCATGGACCCTTCCACCACCATGGGTCCGCTGCAAAACCGCATGCAGTTCGACAAGGTGCTGGACGTGATCGCGTCCGCCCGCGCGCAGGGCGGCCGATTCCTGACCGGCGGCGACGCCACCGGTCAGGGCTACTTCATCCGCCCGGCAATCGTCACCGGTCTGCCCGAGCAGGCGCGGCTGGTTCAGGAGGAACAGTTCGGCCCGGTTCTCCCGGTCCTGGCCTACGAGCATGTGGACGAAGCGGTGGCCGCGGCCAACGCCAGCGACTTCGGGTTGGGCGGCACCATCTGGGGTACAGACACGGACCGGGCCATGGCCGTGGCCAGCCGCATCCAGACCGGCACCATCTGGGTGAACCAGCACATGGCACTGCCCCTGGACGTTCCGTTCGGCGGCGCCAAGCAATCGGGCATAGGTCTCCAGAACGGCCTTCCGGGCATGGAAGACGTCACCCAGTTGCGTGTTCTCAACGCCATTCTGGCGGAATGAGGGGATCGGCGATGGACAACACAACGTTTCGGATCGGCGGCGAACTTGAGGTAAACCGGCTAGGCTTCGGCGCCATGCGTCTCACCGGGCCAGGCATATGGGGGCAGCCCACCGACCGGGAAGCAGCCTTCGCCACGCTCCGCCGGGTGCCCGAACTGGGCATCAACCTGATCGATACGGCGGACAGTTACGGGCCGGATGTTTCCGAACCGCTGATCCGTGAAGCCCTGCATCCTTACGCCCCCGGCATGCACATCGCCACCAAGGCCGGGCTCCGCAGGCCCGGCCCCGATGCGTGGATGCCGCACGGCGATCCCGACTATCTCATCGCCCAGGCGCGCAGGAGCCTGACGCATCTTGGCGTAGAGCAGATCGATCTGTGGCAACTGCACCGGATTGATCCCAGCGTACCGCGTGACGAGCAGTTTGGCGCCGTTCGTGCCATGATCGACGAAGGGATCATCCGCCATGCCGGGCTCAGTCAGGTAACAGTTGCGGAGATCGAGGCGGCGCAACGGGTCTTTCCGGTCGCGACCGTGCAGAACCGCTTCAATCTTTCCGATCGCTCGAGCGAAAGTGTGCTGGATTATTGCACGCGCCACGCGATTGGATTCATTCCATGGTTTCCGCTCGCGGCAGGGGCGCTGACCGGGCCGGGCTCCGCCCTTGCCGTTATCGCGCAGGCACATGCGGCGACGCCGGGCCAAATTGCCCTCGCCTGGCTGCTGCGTCGCAGTCCCGTCATCTTGCCCATCCCGGGCACCGGGAGCGTGGCGCACCTCGAAGAAAATGCTCGGGCACTGCATATCGTGCTGAGCGACGACGAGTTCGCCAAGCTTGAGGCCACTTACCGCTAAGGTAAGGACCCATTACTGGCGTTGCCGCAAGCCGCGAGGCTGAAAGCCGTCGCGTTTTCCAGAAGAGGCTTCTTACAGCCTGCTCCCCCTACCAAGGGACGGGAAAGACAAACCATCGCAGGCCTGTTCCACCCCTGCAGTTCGGTTCAGACTGGCCCTGTTCGGACCTGCTGCGGTGTAAACCCAGCGCCACCACATTCGGGAACAAGGCCCATGGACCCGGCCGGCAACACCATTTTGATCACCGGCGGACATCCGGCATCGGCCACACCCTTGGCCGAACAGTTCCACCAGCCGGGGCGCTAAACCGCCCCGGCCACCCACCTTCCCCACAACGGAGAATGAAGATGTCCCGCATTGCCATCACCAGCCGTGACCAAGCCCCTGCAGCCGCCCAGCCGACGCTCGATGCCGTGCACAAGCAGCTCGGCTTCACCCCGAACTTCTTTGCCGTGCTGGCCAACAGCCCGGCCGTCCTTGCCGCCCACGGCGCCTTCGACGGTGCGCTCGGCAAGACGCTCGATCTGAAGACCCGCGAAGGGATCGCCCTTGCCACGGCGGCCGTCAACGGGTGCGAATACTGCACCGCCGCCCATACTTATACCGGGCACACCTTCGCCCGTCTCTCGGAGGCCGATATCGCGGCGGCGAAGCGCGGGGAGGCAGCGGACGACAAGCTTGCCGCCGCGCTGCATTTTGCCCGGCGTGTCGCGGAAACGCGCGGCAAGGTTGGCGATGACGACCTGGCGCAACTGCGCGCGGCGGGTTATGGTGATGCCCAGATCCTGGAGATCGTGGCCAACGTCGCCAAGAACTTCCTCACCAATCTCATCAACAACGTGGCGCAGACCGACGTCGACTTTCCGGCGATCACCGCCAGCGCAGCCGCCTGAAAAGGTACATGGCCAGGGTGGCGGACGAACGGCGAAAGCCGCCCTATACTCTCGTGTGATTGCGCTGCGGCTGCATCGTGTGGTTCGTTTACACGCAGCGGACGCCGCCGCCGCGGCACTTGCTCCAACGGAACACGAAGGCTGACGCGTCATGAGCCAATCCGATTTCGAACTCTCCCGCCGCCAGGTGGTAGGCGGGGCAGCCCTCTCACTCGGGCTCGCGCTATTTCCTGATCCCGCAATGGCGGCCGTACTCCAAGACGCCGCATCAAAAGGACACATGACCATGGGAACGATCAAGGTCGCAGACGGCACGGAAATCTTCTTCAAGGACTGGGGCCCGAAAGGCGCGCAGCCGATTGTGTTCCACCACGGCTGGCCGCTCAGTGCGGACGACTGGGACGCCCAGATGCTCTACTTCCTGGCGCAGGGATATCGGGTGATCGCCCATGACCGCCGCGGCCACGGCCGCTCCACCCAGACCGATACGGGTAACGACATGGACACTTACGTGGCCGATGTCATCGCGCTGACCGATCACCTGGATCTGCGCAACGCTGTGCATATCGGTCATTCGACCGGCGGCGGAGAGGCGGCACGCTACGTCGCCCGCGCCAAGCCAGGACGCGTTGCCAAGGCCATTCTCGTCGGGGCCGTCCCGCCGATCATGGTACAGTCTGCCAAGAACCCCGGCGGCACCCCGATGTCGGTATTCGACGGCTTTCGCACCGCGCTTGCAGCCAACCGCGCGCAGTTCTACCTCGATGTGGCGAGTGGTCCGTTCTACGGCTTCAACCGCCCGGGGGCCAAAATCTATCCCGGCACGATCCAGAACTGGTGGCGGCAAGGCATGATCGGCGGCGCCAAGGCGCACTACGATTGCATCAAGGCATTTTCGGAAACCGATTTTACCAAGGACCTGCAGGCAATCGACGTTCCCACGCTCGTGCTGCACGGTGATGACGATCAGATTGTCCCGATCGCGGATTCCGCGCAGCTTGCCATCAAGTTGCTGCGCAAGGGCCAGCTAAAGGTGTACCCGGGCTTTCCGCACGGCATGCTGACGGTTCACGCCGATGTGCTCAATCCCGATATGCTGGCCTTTATCAAGGCCTGATCCCGAAACCGGAACACTGCGCCGGAAAGGCCGCTCTCATCACGAGGGCGGCTTTTTCGCGCGCGCGCGGCGCGCTGTGGCCTCGGGTAAAATGCCTTCGTGCGGCGAAGTCGCGCTCCAGCCGTTCGGTGGCGATACTGGCCCGTTCGAAATCCGATCTCGGAGATGGAAAATGCCGGGCGACCCCCAGGAGGGGGGAGCTTCGGGGCCGCCCGACAAGGTTGGGACCACATCAGGCCCTGGGAGTGCCAATAGCGGGATCGGGAGAGTTGGCACCGCATCGATTCCGGATCGATGCCATGATGGTGCGTTAGTTTCGGCGCGGAGGCTATCACGCGGAAGTATATACGATGCCTTGCCGAACCATACCGAGGTGCTGCTCCATCCGCCACGCCTGCCCCATCGTCAGGTCGCCGCATCCTTGCGCCGGCGGCAGTAGCTTTGTTCCGCAACACCGATCCGGGCGGCAGGCGCCTGCCATCGCCGCCCTGCACCGACACCAACTTTGCCCCACACGGTCTCAGGCCTGACGCGCAACGTCCACAAAAATCCAGCCGCCTTCGACCTTGACCGGATAGACGCGCACGTCCTTGTCAACGATGCCGCCCTGCGCCTTTCCAGTCTTTACGTCGAAGAAGCCCGCATGCAGCGGGCATTCGACGAGGCACCCCTCCTGGAAACCGTTGGTGAGAAGCGCGAAAGCGTGCGTGCAGACATTGTCGATGGCAAAATATTCGCCGTTCACTTCGAAAACACCAATCTTGATCCCGCCGATCGTCCCCGAAAAGGGCCGCCCGTCGGATACTGCCGAGGTTTCCGCAATTCTTTGCCAGCCCTTCATCAGATCAGGTTCCATCGGGTCACGCTTCTTCGAGTGTCTTGGGGGACGTGATCGAACGCCACGGCTGATCCGCAGCGATGGTGGCTGCGCGCGGCATGATCTGCGAAAAATCGAGTCCGCCGCCCGGAGCACACGCTGGGACCTTGCCGTCGATATATTCCCGGACCGCACGCAACAAGCCGCGGCGTACGCGGATCACGAACTGGTCGCTCGACGAGAGATATTCCTTTCCGCGATCCGCAAGCGGCCCCTGGCTGACCTGCGTCGCGAAATCCTCGGCGACAAGCTGGCGAAATCCGGTCCAATGGCCCTTCTTCATCAATTCCCGATCCTGGCCCCAATGCTCCTCGGCAGATCCGATCGGTGCGAAGGCATCGGGATCGCCGACCTGCGCTCGGGCGCCGTCGAGTCCTGCCTCGGTGTAGGGATTGAAGCGCACGAAGAACTGCATCATGTGAGTATCGTCGGTCGGCGCGACGAAGATCGCTGTGCGATCGCCATAGGGAGGATTTTCGGGCGGTATCATCCCGAACCAGGGCAGCACGAACTCGGTGACGCGAACATACTTCTGCTCGTCGCCGATATGGCGCGTTGCCGAGGCCGTGTAACCATAGGGCCGATCCTCGAATTCATATTCGACCGCCGTTGACTTGCGCGTCGACGACATGCCCTTGGCCCACTCCTGCTGCATCCAGCTCTGGTGAAGCACGCCGACGTGGGACGAATCGATCGTCCCCTCGACCCCCTGCACCCAGTTCGCGTCGAGCGGCTGGCACATGACGCTGTAACGGTCCGGCGCCAAGTTCATGAAAGGCAGATTCCAGAATTCAGGCTCCTCGCCGCTTCCAAGCCAGACCCAGATGATGCCAGCCGCCTCGCGCACCGGATAATGTTTGAGCGGCACCGTCGCGGCGAAAGCCGCGCTGTTGTCCCCTTCCGTCGGGACCTCGAGAACTTTGCCGTCGACGCCGAAACGCCAGCCGTGAAAGATGCAGGTGAGCGAGCAATCCCGGTTGACGCCCAGCGCCAGGCTCACCCCGCGGTGCGGGCAGGCTTCGTCAAGAAAGCCGACCCGGCCATCGGTCGCCCGGAAAGCCACAAAGTTCTCGCCAAGCAGGCGCACGCGGACCGGCGCTCCGTCGACCTCAAGCCGCGCGGCGCGGAGTGCAGGCAGCCAGAAATGCTTGCGCAGCATACCGCCCATGGGAGCGTCGCCCTCGACCAAGCACATCAGCTCATTCTGCTCTTTGCTCAGCATTTCCGTCTCCCTCGTGCCCCGAGCGCTTTGTGCGCGGTAGCAAATCACCATCCAACAAACTTCTATTTAATTTTTCCGTTAGGTCAATAAAAACATATTACGTCGACCAAAAATATCACTTTAATGCGACCTTCCCGTCGCAGAGCGTCAATCGAAGGGCCGTTTTCTCGCCCTTTTCGTCAGCTTGACCCCCTTACCTGGAATGGCCTAGACTCGGATCGGCGGCCAAAACCCGAAGTGACCCGTCGCGAACGGACCGGATTGGATCAATATGAGCATAGCCCTTGACGCGGCGACCGAAAAAGCCAAGGCCCCGCGCAAGCGGCGTGAGCAAAAGCGGGCGGTCGAAACGCGCGAACGCATTATCCGTGCTGCGGGCGCAGAGTTCGCCGCAAAGGGCTTCGATGGTGCGGCCACCCGGTCGATAGCGGCTGCAGCCGGTGTCCAGCATACCCTGGTCACTTACCACTTCGGGGGCAAGGAAGGTCTCTGGCAGGAAACGCTTCGCTTCTACTCGCACGAGCGGTTCGAGCAGCTTCAGTCAAGGTTGGACGGGCTTCGGGGGGTTGGCGCCGCGACCAAGCTCTACCTCTACATGGATGATTTCGTACGCTATTCGGCCGAGTGCCCGGAGTTTGCCTGGATCATGGGCAATGTCGCGGCAAAACCCAACCCGCAGCTTGAATGGCTATTTGAAACTCAGCTCAGCCGCGGTTTTTCCGCCGTGGAAACGATGATCGAGGGCGCACAGAAAACGGGCCATTTCGTGGATGGCGAGCCCCGATATCTTTATTATCTTTTCATCGGCACGGTGACGCGCATCTTCATGCTGTCGGCGGAGGTCGAGAAAATGCTCGGCCGGTCACCGTTCGACCCCGACTTTGTGGCTATGCATGCGAAGACATGTCTTGGGCTGTTCTTTCGCAACCAGCCCAGTCTTGAGCCCTATTGAAGCCGCCCCTCGTATCAGCCGCGCGCCGCCCTGTAGCCCGAGTAGCCCGGCTGATCTATTGCGAGCCGGTCGAGAGTAGTCTCCCGCAGGATCTCGCGCACCTCCGGGTTGCCCAAGGCATCCGCATCGGCCGCAATGAGGTCGCACAGGTCATCGCGCAATTCGCCAAGGAGGCCGCTTCTACCCAGCGCTGCTTCGAGGCGCCGTTGCTCTGCTGCCTCGGCGACAGCACGCTGCGCGATTTCACGGCCAACAAGATCGAGCGCATTGACCGTCACTCGAACATTGAACGCATCGCCGGCACTCAATCTCGGCAACAGATCGTCGCGAAGGAAGCGGGTAGCTGCCGCGAGAATATCGGGGACGGCGGGGAGGCTGTCATGGGTCATTGCAGCACCAACAGTTCGTCGAGGATGTCGATTTCGGCTTCTGAGGATCGCCGGCCGATCATCGCGCGTTCGATGCTCGGAAGTACATCCGACCCTTGTGGAAGAGACATCTCGATGCAGCCGATACCCCAGTTGAGCGAGCCGAATATCCGCCAGAATGCCAGATCTGGGGGCGCGATCTCCACGCCGCCTTCCCGGATGTATCCGGCAAGGAGATCCGCCTCGGTGCCAAGACCGCCGACAGGTAGGGACCGATTTCCGAAGCGCCAGCTATTGACCGTAAGCCACCCGAGATCCTCGGCAGGATCCCCGACATGCGCCATCTCCCAGTCGAGCACGGCGGCGACGCCGTTCGTGTCGATGATCAGGTTGCCAAGACGAAAGTCGCCGTGCACGAGCGCCGGTCCGCGCGTCGCGTCATGGGTCGGCATGTTATCCTCCAGCCAGCGGAACGCAGCTTCGAAGACCGGGCGGCGGAAGGCGAGCCGGCGATAAAGCATCCTTAGCCGTTCGAGCTTTGCACGGGGGGGCAGGTGCGGCAGGCCAGCGACACTCCGCATGTCCGCCTGGTGAAGCCGCGCGAGGATCGCGCCGCACTCGGCCGCCAGGCGTGGCCGTACTTCGCTGAAGGCCGGGTCGCGCTGAATCCGACGGGGAATCGTCTCGCCTTCGACCCGCTCGGATATGAACCCCCGGCCGAGGCCGTCGCTTGGCACCAGCACGTGACGCACGGCGGGTACCGGAACCCCGGCGCGCTTTGCCGCCGCGATCGCGGCGGCTTCGCATTCGGGGCCGATCGCATTATCGAGAAGCGGGGCATCTTCCGGAAGCCTGCGAAGAACATAGGCACGGCGTTCGGCGGCGGCATCTGCCGCGACAAAAGCCCAGCTTTGCTGGCTTGCCCCCCCTGTAAGGCGGGTCAAGGAGTGTCGATCGAGTGCGCCTAGCCGGGCGCGCTCCAGGAGCGGGCTCAGCAAAGCCGCGAGCTTGTCTTGCTCGGCGGAGGCTCCCTGCTCTAGCGCCGCCACCGCCTCGGCCGCATTATCCCGCGTTGTCGCCGGCTGCCCGGTCATCGCAAGCACACCACGAGCTTGCCTTTCGCCTCGCGCGACGCGAGACGCACTAGGGCGCCTGCCGCATCCTCCAGCGAGACAAGCTCCGAGATTGCCGGGCGGATGTGCCCTTCCCCGTACAAGGTGAACAGTTCCTCGATATTCTCGGCGGATGCAGCTGGTTCCTTCTCGGTGAACGCGCCGTAGAACACACCGATGGCCGACGCGCCCTTGAGCAGTGGCAGATTGAGCGGCAAAGCAGGAATGCCAGCCGGAAATCCGACCACAAGGTGACGACCGCCCCAATCGAGCGACCGGAAGGCGGCCTCGGCGTAGCTGCCACCGACCGCATCGTAGACGACATCGAAACCGGACGCGGGGGCTGCCTCGCGGAACAGGCTTGCCAGTGCCCGGCTATCGTCGACCTTCGAGGGATAAACAAGGCCGCTGTCCGCGCCCTTGCCAAGCGCAAAAGCGACCTTGAGCGGGCTGGATGCAGCCGCGACAACGTAAGCGCCCATGGCTTTCGCCAGTTCCACCGCCGCGATCCCGACTCCGCCTGCCGCGCCCAGCACGAGAAGGCTTTCTCCCCGCTTCAGAGCGGCACGTTGCTTCAACGCATGGTAGGAGGTGCCGTAGGTCCCCAGAAATGCTGCCCCTTCGGAGAAGGGCATGGCATCCGGCAGTCGCACGCACTTACCGGCCGGGCAGGTGACCTGCTCGGCCATGCCGTTCCAACCGGTCAAGCCGATCACGCGGTCGCCCGCGCGGTGATCGGTTACGGCCACCCCGACGCGCCGGATCACGCCGGCGACCTCGCCGCCGGGTGCAAATGGCCGCTGCGGCCGGAACTGATACTTATCCTCGATCAGCAGAAGATCGGGGTAATTGATGCCGCAGGCGTGGACGTCGATCACGACATCGCCGGGTCCGCATTCCGGATCGTCGATGGTTTCGACGGTCAAGCTGTCGGGTCCGCCGGGAGTGCGGCTGAGAAGCGCGCGCATCATGCCTCCTTCAAGGTTGTGGGCTGGCGCAGCGCTGCGGCCGCCCGAAGAAAATGGATCGCCGCCCACAAGGCGAAAGGTTGCAAGGCAAGCAGTCCGCCACCGAGCGCGCGTGCGCCAAGCGAGGGTTCGAGAAGATCGCTGATCGCGCCTGCCAGCACCGGACCAGAACCAAAGCCGATGACCGTGTAACTGGCGACAAGACAGGCGGCCGCCGTAGCGCGGCGTTCGGCCCCGGCAGCGATCTGCACCGCCGCAATCGACGGTCCGAGCCAGCAGACCGAAAAGCTCGACTGCAGAACGAGTCCGGCGAGCGCCAGTTTGAGCGTCGATGCAAGAAGGAGCACCACGGACGCCGGGATAGCGGCTACGCACCCGATTACCGCTATCCATTGCAGCCAGGCCCGGTTCCGACGTGCAAGGCGGCTCGCTATCCAGCCAACAGCGATATTGGTCGCAATCGCGGGCACGCCTGCCAGCACGGCAAAATAGAGGCCAGCCTCGGCGGCTGTAATCGAGAATTTGCGCATCAGAAAAGCGGGGCCAAAGGACAGGAAGGCAGCGCTTGCCATGGCGTAGAGGATGGCGCCCAGGATCGTGTTGCGCGTGGCTCGTTGCGCGAAAATGGCCCGAAAGGCCGCCCCGGCGTTTTCTTGCGCGCGCGGCACAGAGATTGCGGCGTTGCGCGGATCGCGAACCATCAGGCGAAGCGCCAGCACCAGGAGCAGTCCCGGCGCGCCCACGATCAGCAGCGCGGCGCGCCAGCCGTGTTTTTCGGCAAGCAGCCCGCCAAGGGGAAGCGCAACGAGACCGCCAGCCAGGGCGCCGGCGGCGTAGATGCCGGTGGCGAAGGGACGCCGCGTCTCGTCGAAGATATCCGAAATCAGGCTGTGCGAGGCCGGCTGGCAACCCGACTCGGCCAATCCGATACCCATGCGCAAAAACAGGAGTTGCAGATAGGAGGTCACGAGGCCGCAAATCATCGTCAGCACGCTCCACATCGCGAGCGCCACCGCGAGAATGGCGACACGGTTTCGGGTTTCGGCGAGACGGGCGATCGCGAGGCTTCCGAAGCCATAGAAAAGGGTGAATGCGAGCCCCGACAGCATGCCCAGCTGCCAGTCCTGAAGCTGGAATTCAGTTTTTATAGGATCAAACAGGATCGCTATGATCATACGGTCGACATTGCAAACAACGAGAACGAGGGTCAGGACGGCAAGCGCTCCGTAGGCAGCGCCCCCCTCGCCCATCTCATCTCCCTGCGCCATATCGCCTCCCCTCGTCGCAGCCGTTTCGCTCGATCAATGACGCGAAGCGATCTAGACAATTATTTTCCTTTTGGATAGTCTAATGCCAACAAACATATCATGTCGGAATAATTTTTGACCGATGGGGAGAGACAATGCTTGGTCAAGGGACGGCGGCAAGCGACCTGCCGACCGGGGGCTCCGGCACCTCCGTGCTGCTCGTCGGCGGTGGGCAGGCAAGCTGGATGGTCGCCAAGGCGCTACGCCGCGATGGATTCGCCGACCGCATTACCCTTGTCGGCGAGGAGCCTCATCCCCCCTATGAGCGGCCTCCGCTGTCGAAAGGGATACTCTTGGGATCCATGGCAGCTGACGATGCCTATTTGGGATCGCCGAGCGACCTGGCGGACCTCGGCGTCACCTGGATTATCGACAAGGTGGTCACCGTCGATCGCGCGTCTCGCAGCGTCCGAACCGAAGGCGGCTCTGTGCTGGCTTGGGATCATCTTGTGCTTGCGACGGGCGGGCGCGCGCGAGCCCTGAACATACCAGGTGCGCACCTTGACGGCGTGTTTTCGCTGCGCACGCTTGCTGATGCCTCTCGTCTGAAGGCGAGCCTCGTGCCTGGGCGGCGGCTCGTCGTCGCTGGCGGCGGCTGGATCGGCCTCGAAGTCGCGGCTTCGGCGCGAATGGCCGGGCTCGATGTAACCGTTATCGAGGCTGCCCCGCGCCTTTGCACGCGCGGTCTGCCCGAGGCGCCGGCCACCTTCCTTCTCGAACTTCATCGCGCGCGAGGCACCCATATCCGTTGCAACGAGACTCTCAGCGCCATTGCAGGCACCGGCTGCGTGGAAGAGGTTGTGCTGGGCAGCGGAGAGCGGCTGCCCGCCGATCTTGTGCTGGTCGGAATCGGTATGCTTCCCAATATCGATCTGGCGGCCCGGGCGGGGATCGAAACCGCGTCCGGAATCCTCGTGGATGCCGATGGACGGACGTGTGATCCCGCCATCTTCGCTGCGGGCGACGTCGCCGAAGAGCGGGGCGCGAAATCGCGGACCGAATCCTGGGCCAATGCCAATGAGCAGGCAGAGGTCGCCGCCGCCGCGATCCTCGGCTTGCCGAGACCCGAACGATCGCCAGCCTGGTTCTGGTCGGATCAGTATGATGTTAATGTGCAGATCCTCGGCACGGTCGCCGGAGCCGAAAGCGTCGCGGTCGCAACTCCGGAGAGGGGCGAGGGAAGCTGGTGCTATTTTGACGAAGGCCGCCTTTCCGGCCTTGTTGCGGTCAACCGTCCGCGCGACGTGCAGGTGGTCCGGCGCCTGCTCCAGCGCGGCTACCTGATCGATGCAGGCACGCTGGCAGCTGTAGGTAACGACCTCGCGCTACTGCTCAAATCGCCGCCACCTCCCGGTCCAAGCTCCGGCTGTTGAGCTGTCTGCAGGAACATTGTCATGACATACGCCCCCACCCACCCCGATTCCGCGCCGTCCGCAGCAACCATCCCGACCGTCAGCGGCTTGATCGCGCGCCAGGCCGAAGCCGCTCCCGACCGGACCGCCTTGAAATTCGAGGGCGAGAGCCTGAGTTATGCCTCGCTTGCCGACATGGTGAGGAGGACGGCGGCTGCCCTGCACGCCGACGGTGTCCGCGGAGGCCATCATATCGCCTATCTCGGCAAGAACCACCCGGCCTATTTTGTGCTGCTCTACGCCGCGTCCCGTCTCGGCGCGGTGATGGTACCGGTCAGCTGGCGCCTGGCCGAGCCCGAGATCGAATATATCCTCGCCGACACCGGCGCGACGCTGCTGTTCGCCGATGAGGAAATGGCACAGACTGCCGCCTCGGTCGGCCTGCGTCTGCCGTTCCTGCAGAAGATCGCCACGCTGCCCGGCGGGGGCCGCGCGGCGGGGTTGGCCGACTATATCGAACATGTCGGCGCGCACCATGAAGTCCCGCCGATCGACCGGCCCGACACGGTCTTTCTGCAGCTATACACGTCGGGCACGACGGGCAGACCCAAGGGCGTGATGCTGACCGCCCGCAACATCTTCGCGATGCGCGTCCGCTGCGCCGAAGCGGGTATCGAGTGGGACCTGTGGGGAGACGACGAAGTCGCGCTGATAGCCATGCCCATCTCGCATATCGGCGGAACGGGCTACGGGCTGATGTCACTCTATCATGGGGCAAGCGGTCTTGTAGTGCGGGAATTTTCGCCCGAGATCGTGCTCGAGAGCATTCGCGAAGAGCGAGTGAGCAAATTCTTCATCGTGCCGACGGCGCTGCAGATCCTTGTGCGGCATCCCGAGGCGCAGACGACCGACTTTTCCCGCGTCCGCCACATCCTCTACGGCGCTTCGCCGATGCCGTTGCCGCTGCTCAAGGAGGCGATCGAGGTCATCGGGGCCGGGCTTGTCCAGCAATATGGCATGACCGAAACTGCCGGCACGGTCGTAGCTCTCGGCGCTGAGGATCACGATCCGGAGGGCAACCGGCGCATGATGTCCGCAGGCAAGGCTCTGCCGGGAGTCGAGATCCGGATCGTCGACGACGCGGGCGGAATACTGCCCGCGGGAGCAATCGGTGAAATCTTGGTCCGGTCTGACGCCAACATGCACGGATACTGGCATCTCCCGGAGGCAACAGCGCATACCGTGGACAGTGAGAACTGGCTTCGGACCGGCGACGCGGGCTATCTCGATGACGACGGCTATCTCTTCATCTGCGACCGGGTGAAGGACATGGTCTGCAGCGGAGGCGAGAATGTCTACCCGGCCGAAGTCGAAGCCGTGCTCTACGGGCATCCGTCCGTTGCGGAGGCCGCCGTCATCGGCGTGCCGGACGCTAAATGGGGTGAAGCCGTAAAGGCCATTATTGTCCCAACAGCGGGACGCGCGATCGACGAGGCGGAATTGATCGCTTTCACCCGTGCCTCGCTTGCCGCGTTCAAGGCGCCCAAAAGCATCGACGTCGTCGATGCCCTGCCCCGCAATGCCTCGGGCAAGGTATTGAAGAAGAATTTGCGCGAGCCCTATTGGCAGGGTTTCGATCGCCGCGTGAATTAGCGGTAGCCGACAACAGGCCCGTTCCCAGACTTTCACGTTTCAGACCGCTGCGCACCACCGCATCGATCGCCGCACGATGAAACGCCCCGGCCGCGCTAAACGGCCGAGGCGTCAGTTTCCCTCGCAGTGCGTCCGAGGTTATCAGTAGCGCAACGTAAACTGGGCCGCGATTGTCCGCGGCTTCTCGATGCTCGCGGCATAGCCCGTATAAAATGGCGGAGCGTTGTAGGCGTTGTCTATAATGAGGTTGTTTGTGAGGTTTCGGCCAAGAAGCGCAACCTCGTAGCGTCCGTCCGCGAAGCCGAGCGCAACCCTGGCGTTGAGACGCTGCGCCGACCCGAAGTTATAGAGAAATTCGCTCGCCGGCGGATTGGACGAGCTCGGCGGACGGTAGAATTGCGAACTCCGCCATTCCAGATCCACCCCTGTCGTCAGGCTCACACCCCCAAGATCACGCGAATATGTGGCACCGAGATTGCCACTCCATTTCGGTGAAAAGCTCAGTGGCAAATCGTTCGATGTGTCATGCGTGTCGGCGTAAGTGACGGTGGCGTTGAGGCTCAGGCCGTCAATCGGGCGGACCATTGCATCGAGCGTAAAGCCGTCCGATCGCTGATTGAGAGAGCGATAGATCAGCAGCGCGCCATCCGCGACCGCATTCTGGAAATTATCGACGCGAACTCGGAAGCCGGAAAGGTTCACGTAGCCAATACCCGGAATGGTATATTTCACGCCGACCTCAAGGGTGTGCGCGGTTTCTTCGCTGAACTGCGCGCCTGAACGGAACGCCTCATACGTCGGGGCCGGTTTCGGCTGATTGTTGAAGCCGCCCGATTTCGTCCCCTGGCCATAGGAAACATAAGCCATGAGCTCGGGGCTAAACTCGTACTTGGCGGAAACGCTATAATCCACGGTCGTGCGGGCGCGCTTGACGAGGGTGGCAGGAAACGGCGGCTGCGAGGAATTGGAATAGGGGCCGGCAACAATGCGGGTGTTTCCGATAACCGCCCGTTTCTGCTCGCTGGTAACGCGGACGCCCCCCGAAAGCTCGAACTGATCGGTCAGCGCGTAACTCGAACTGGCGAAGGCCGAGAGCGTTTTCGTCACCTGGTCGAAGGCGAAATCGGTACTGCCGATCGCGGTTCGCGCAAAAATCGGGGTCGAGAATTTATCATGGCCGAAATAACCACCAAACAGCCAGTTGAAGGCACCGCCTTCGTCCGAAGCCAGACGCAATTCCTGCGAGAAAAGTCTGTCGCGCTCCTCGAAGCGAGCCGCAAAGAGCGCCGTCGGCAACAGATCGGCATCGATCGAGCTTGCCGCGTCATATTTCTGATACCCCGTGATCGCTGTCATCGTGACGCCATCGAGGTCGAGAACAGCGGTGCTGCTGACACGGTGGCTCCGATACTCGTCTCCCGTCGGACCATAAGGACCCGTCGCGCCGCTGAAATTGGTCCGGCCTGGCGCGGTGGGGAGGAAGGGATGCGCCACGAAAGATACGGGAACGTAGGAACTGCCTTTGGCGCTCCGATGATCGTATTGATAGACGAGGTCGAGCGTAAAGTTGGAAGCGGGAGTCCACTGCGCCGACGCTCGGCCACTATAGCTCTTGATTGCGGTTTCGTCGCGGTTGAGCGTGGCATTGCGAATCCAACCGCCGTCGTCACGATATTGCCCGGCGAAGCGGAACTTTAGGCTGTCAGACACAGGTACGTTGACCATGCCCTCGCCATAGACCGAATCCAGTTCGAACTCGTACCGGCCCGTCAAGGCCGCCTCGAACTTGCTGCGCGGCTTCTGGCTGTTGACGAGGATGGCCCCCAAGCTCGCATTCTTGCCCAGGATGGCCTGCGTCCCCTTCACCACTTCGATGCTCTGCAAATCGTAGGTGCCGATCAACATCGAGCGGCCGTGGCCGTTAGCGACGCCGTTGAAGAAGGGCATTACCGACTGTTCGAACGTCGTGCCAGCACCAGCCGTCCCCATGCCGTAAAGGAAGAGCGCGGGATTGCCGAGCGGACTCGTGTAAATTTGCATGCTTGGAACCAGTCTGCCGACATTGGTGACGTCCACGATCTGAGCGGCCTGCACCTCGTTGCCGCTGATGGCCTGAATGGTCGCGGCGGTATCCTGAAGATTCGTGCTGCGCTTGAGCGCGGTCACCACGATGGCGTCTTCGCCGCCATCTGCCGCTGCCACGCTGTCGCCCGGGCTCGTTCTATCCGACTGCGCAGCCGCCGGCGTCGCAATTCCCGCGATGGACACGCTGACCAGCAGTCCCAACGAAATTTTCATCTCTCTCTCCCTTGCCAATTATTTTCACAAAAAATTCTATTTTTAATCTAAAAATATTCCATATGGTAAATTTGATATAGGATAAGACCGACCTTTCTCATGCTTCCTCGCTCAAGAATTCGGGGTCTGGAGCAGATGGTAGTTGAGCGCCCGCCGCGCCTCGTCGAGCCGCATCCCGCCGCGCACAAGGTCACGGATCTGCTCCTCGACCGCCTCGATCCTTTCAGCGATCTCGGCCACCTCGGCGACCCGGTCCTTCGGGATCGCGACAACGCCATCGGCATCGCCGACCAGCCAGTCTCCCGGCTCGATCCGGACCGAGGCGACCTCGACAGCGACGTTGAACGCGTGGGCGGTTACACGGTCCTTGCCCGTTCGCATCGTACTGCCACGCGCGAACACCGGATAGGCGAGCTCAACGCAGCGATCACTGTCCCGGCAAACGCCATCGATAACGGTGCCGGCAACACCCTTGGTCGATGCGACAAAGGTCAGGATGTCGCCCCAGACAGTCGCATCCATGCGGCCGTCGTTCGCGATCAGCACGACTTCGCCCGCGGCGACGTCATCTATATAGTCGCCGACACTCCCGCCGGTGATGCCCACAGGGAGCATCTGGATGGTGAAGGCAGGCCCGGCGAAGCCCATGGTCCGAACGACGGGTGCAAGGCCCAAAATCTGTCCAGGGATGGCGAGTTTATCAAGCGCGTCGGAAAGCGCGGTGGTTCCGACCGCGCGAAGCCGCGTCGAAATGTCGGCCCCGCTCATAGCGCATCCTCTACGAGCATATCTTCGTAATCGGTGCCCATCACTTCGTCGATCGGCACACCAGCCGCGATGTCGCGGGCCATCATTTGTTCGCGTGCGAAGATCCGCTCGGCCATCGCCAGAATTTTCTCGAGGCTATCCGCGGCCAGGAACACCACGCCGCTCGCATCGGCGATAACCCAGTCCCCCTCCCTCACCGCGAGGCCTGCAACCGTGATCGGCTCCCCATGCGCGAGTTCGGCCACACGACCGCGCGCGGTGACAGGCACGCCGGCACGTGCATAAACGGGGAAACCAAGTTCGGACGCCTCGTCGATATCGCGCACCGCGCCGTCGACGATCACGCCTTCGATGCCCCGCGCGATCGCGCCACGCGATAGCAGGCCTCCCCAGCCCGATACGTCGACACGTCCCCGATGCTCGACAACGATGATATCGCCTGCCTTTGCCGCCACGATCGCGCCGGCGCCAAGATGAACCTTCGGCCGCCCTGCGACCGGAGCGCCAAGGCGCACCGTGCGCACCCGACCGGCAATACGCGCACGCGCCGTTAGCGGGAGGAGACCGTGGATTGCGCCCGGAAGCCCGAGCGCATCGAGCGCATCGGACAGTGTCGGGGTATCGAGCGCCAGCAGCCTTGTTTTGAAATCTCTCGTCGTCATCGATCCTGCCCTGTCGGTGTCAGTCCGCGATCCAGCCGATCGCGTCACATTGAAGAAGCATGTTTGCCGCCAGTCCTTCGTTGGCCAGCGTGTGCCGCGCCGGACGGCTTTCGGGATCGGGAAAATGCCGCAGCCATTCCGCGTTGATCGCCGCTCGCACGGAGGGGTACTTCACATGAAAAGTGATCCGCGCGATGCTGCCGAGATCGCCGCCCGCCGCTTCCATGATCGCCGCAAGATTTTCGAAGGTGAGTTGCACCTGCGCAGCCGAATCGTCGGGAATCGTACCGCGCGCCCGGTCGAGACCATAAACCCCGCCGGTAACGACGAGCGGGCCAACGCGGGACGCCGCCGGGATCGGCTGATCGCCATGGCTGAAGCCGGGCACCGCGATGCTCCGCCGACCGCTCATGATTCACCGTCTTTCCAGACGGCGAACCCACACCCGATCCCGGTGCCGGCCGCAGTTCGCCGGATCGGTTCATATTCGACCCAGGAAAGGGGAAAATGGTTCACCGCGCCAGCCGTCATCACCCAGTTGAGTATTTCCGAGGATCCCTCCTTGAGCGCCTCGAACGGAAGACTGCGCAGGATCGTCCCGTCCGGTTCGGCTAGACCCTCGATAACGCGCCGATCGAGGGCTTCCTCGACAACGAAATGGCTGAGACCACCCGAGGCGAGAACGGCCACCTTGAGATCGAGCGGGCTCGCTTCAATCGCCTCGCGAAGCTTGCGACCGATGTCGAAGCAGCGGCCAGGCCGGGGAACGTTGGGGGGATAATAGGTGTTGAGAAGTACAGGCACCATGGGAATGAGACGCTGTCCGAACAGACGCTCGGCCGGAAAACCGAAGGCATGGCCGAAGCCCGACTTCCCAGGATCGGTTACTTGCTCGGCGATCGCTAGATCGACCTCGCGGTCCATCAGCCCGTCTATAATGTCGAGCGCGAGGCCCGGATGCCCCGGAAAGACATGGGTTTCATCCATGCCATAGCCTTCGGCAACCTTCTGGAGCCAGGGCGCCAGTTCATCGTCGAAGCTGTGAGTGATAATCTCGGCGCCCCAGTACACCGCGACCGCCGGCATGTTGCCGGGGGCGTAAAGCTCCTCCTGGTCGTCGCCGATCACGACGATTACATCGGGATCGGCTTCGGCGATCTCAGCCGCCAATCGATCGAGATGCGCCTGACAGCGCGCTGCGATGGCGCAGAACGTCTCGGGCGTCACCCCCTCGGCATAGGGAGCGCCGCGAAGTGCGACGAGGGTTTCGTAATCAACGAGCTGTCCGTCTGCCAGGCTAAGCCGGGGATTGCGGAGATCGGCAGCCGCACGGTTGTGCCAGTCCTCGCCATCGAGTGTAAGCATCGGGCTGTGCGATGTCGCAGCCCCTAGAACGATGCGCGCCATGCCTAGATATCCAGACGCGCAAAGAGATGGCGGGCATTGCCTTCGAAAATCGCGGTGCGGGCGTCGTCGTCAAGCGCGGGGATCGCCTCGATGAGCGGCTTGATATCGTCGTAGGCGCGGCCGGTGGCCGGGTCTATCCCGCCGCCGGAGCCCGGGCGCTCGGTCCCGAAGCAGCAGCGATCATGACCAACCGTTTTGAACAGCAGTTCAAGCGAGTCCGGGTTATGCAGCACCGTATCGAACCAGAATTTGCGCAGCACTTCATCGAACGTCGGCGCATCCTGAGGTACGCGGCCGGCCGCTCGCGCCATTTCGCGGTGCGAGCGCCATCGACCGACCTGATAGGGGATCGGGCCACCGCCATGGCTGATCATTAGCTTAAGATCGGGAAAGCGGTCGAACACGCCAGCGCGATAGATGGACGTGATGGCAAGGCCTTCTTCCGCCATGAAATGCTCGTCATAGGTCTCGCGGCCGTTGCAGCACTGCCCCGAATGGATATGCGCGGGCAGGTCGAGCTCGCACAATTTCTCGTAAAGGGGATACCAATAGGGATCGCCAAGCGGCGGGCTTGCGTTCATCCCCTCACTCGGGTCCGGGTTCAGCAGGACGCCGACGAAGCCCAGGTCATTCACGACGCGATCTATTTCATCGAACAGCGAGGTGACGTCACGTCCGGCTTGCTGCGGCAGGGCTCCAACGCCGCGAAAGCGGCCCGGGTGCATCTTGACGGTGCGGGCTATCAGCTGGTTGCTATCGACCGTCCAGTCAACGATGTCATGCCAGCGCGCGGTCCCGTTCACCATCAGGAAGGGCCGCGGCGAGAGCAATTGAAGGTCGGTCCCGACACCGTCCATAATCGCGACATTCTGCTCAGCGGAAGCAGCAAGATCCTTGTCGCTGACGATGGCGCTGAGATGATCGCCATATTGCCCGCCCGACACTAGCAGATTGCTGCGGTGAGCGTAAAAGGAATTGGGCGCGACAAGGTGCGCGTGCGCGTCGATGATCATGCTTGGATGGCTCCGTTTCGAAGTCGGTATATGTCGAGCGTGGTCTCGCCTGCTTCGAGACGACGAAAGATCGTGCGTTCTTCCGCTTCGCGCGCTTCGGCAGCGGCGACGACGGCGGTCGCCTCCGCTGCCGGAATCGCAAACAGTCCATCGGCGTCACCAACGATCAGGTCGCCTGCGCGAACAGTGACGTCGCCCAGCCGAACCGGCTCGCCGATCGCGCCATCGCCGCCGAAATCCTTCGCCGTCCCCTGAATGGCGACCGAGGTGCAGAAAGTCGGGAAGCCAAGTTCCACAAGTTGGCGACTGTCGCGAATGCCTCCGGTGAGCACGAGGCCCGCAAGGCCCCGCGCCACAGCGGCGCGGGCCATCACCTCGCCCCAGTGGCCGTAACCTTCGCCGGCGCCGACATCGGCCACGAGCACCGCGCCGGCTTCCGCTTCCGCAATGGCACGGTGGAGCCACAAATTATCGCCGCGCGGGGAGCGTACGGGAAAAGCGGGTCCGGCAAGCAGCATAGATACGGAAAGGGGCTTAAGACCGAAAGGTAGGGCCCCTCGCCTGCCGGCAGCTTCGTGCAACGAGGCGGTCCCCAGCCCGGCCGCGCGGCCGAGCAATTCCGCTCCGAACGGATACGACCATCCCGCCATCGACTCAACCTCTCCGTTCGGTTCATGTTTTTAGTGTTATTATACCGTTTGGATAGTTTAGCAAGGCTCCGATGGATATGTTGTAAAATTTAGCTACAGATCAGGCCTTTACGAACGCGCAGCCAGCCGTCGCGACGCGCTCATGCCAATGGGCGCGCGATGGTGAGCCCGCCGCGCCTTGTTTTTTGAAGTTCGACGCCGCGCGCCGGACACCGCGGCACCCGCGCGATGCGGTTCCGATCAGGTTGCGCGCAGCAGCAGCGTTACCGCGAAGCGGCCGTTGCGGCGGCCGAACGTGACCGTGCCGTCATGCGCGGCCGCCACGCGGCTGACGATGGCAAGGCCCAGCCCGGTCCCCTCGCCGCCACGCGCGCTATCGCCGCGGGCGAAGGGGCGCAGCATCTGTTCGCCCGCGGTCGGCGCGATGCCCGCGCCGGCATCGCTGACCGTGATCCGCAACGCCCCCGCTTGCACCGCAGCGCTCATCATGATCGGCGCCACGCCGTGACGCGCCGCGTTCGACAGCAGGTTGCCCACGGCCCGCGCCACCGCCTGCGGCCGCAGCGCGAAGGTCAGCCCGGGTGCGACATCGGGCTTGACCGTGCCCACCAGCCCGGCATCCGCCACCGCGCGCGCCAGCAGCCCGGCCACGTCGGTCGGCACCTGCGCCTCGTTCTCGAAACCCCGGCCGAAATCGAGGAACTGGGTCAGCATCGCCTCGATCCGGTCAACCTGCCGCAGCGCGGTTTCCTCCAGTTCCTCGTCCTGCCCGCGCAGCATTTCCAGCGAGAGGCGCAGCCGCGTCAACGGCGTGCGCAAGTCATGGCTGACCCCTGCCAGCATCAGCGCGCGCTCGGCTTCCTGACCCGCGATCCGCGCGGTCATGCGGTTGAGCGCCCCGGCCACGGCGGCCACTTCCTCCGGACCGGAGACGTCGAGAGGCGGCTGGGCTCCATCGGCGCGGTAGCCATCGACGCTTTGCGCCAGTTGTCGCAGCGGCCGGTCGATCCGGCGCTGCAACGCCAGTCCGCAGGCGATCGCAATCACGAAGGCCACGAACGAGGCGAGCATCAGGCTGGCCAGCGCCCCACGCTGGCGCGGTGGCGTGATGCTGACCCAGTAATCGCGCTGCCCCATGCGCAGCAGGAACCATAGCCGTCCACCCGTATCGGTGCGCCAGACGAGTTCGTCCTGCATGTGCAGGCGCGAGGCGAGCGTCAGCGTGAACTGCCGCTCGACCATCGTGGGAAAGCGCGGCCCGTCCGAAGGTACGTCCGCCGCCGGGCGCACCGCCATGCTGCCCGCGCGGTTGATCCCGTCGATCAGCGCCGCCTGGCGAGCCGGGTCCATTTCGCGCATCGCCTGCGACAGCGCGGTGACCATGTCAGCGGTGACGGCGGCGACGCGGATCACTTGCGGGCGGATCACCAGCGTCATGACGAGAAAGCCGGCAAGCAGTTGCCCCGCCAGCACCACCGCCACCAGCAGCGCCACGTTGCGATGGAACAGCCGCCGGAACACGCGCCTCAGCCCCCCGCCGTCCGGTCGGCCATCCCGTCCGTCAACACATAGCCGACACCCCATATCGTTCGCACATGGCGCGGATCGGCCGCGTCGTCGCCGATCGCGCGGCGCAGGCGCACGATCTGCACGTCGATGGCCCGGTCGGTCACTTCCGCATCGCGCCCCAGCGCGCGTTCGATCAGTTGCGCCCGGCTGAGCGGCCGCCCGGCGCTGCGCGCCAGTGCTGCGAACAGCGCGTATTCGCGCGAGGACAACGGCAGCACCGCACCATCGCGGCTGACCGTCATCGCGGAGAAGTTGATGCGGAACGGACCGATCTCTCGCTCCTCGTCACGCGTCATGGTCCGCTCCGGCCCCAACCGGCGCAATATGGCGGCCAGCCGCGCCACCAGTTCGCGCGGCAGGAACGGCTTGGCGAGGTAATCGTCGGCGCCCATCTCCAGCCCCAGCACGCGGTCGATCGGATCGCCGCGCGCGGTGAGCATGATCACCGGCGTCGCATCGCCCGCAGCCCGCAGCCGGCGCACCACCGCCAGGCCATCCTCGCCCGGCATCATCAGATCGAGCACGATCACGTCGGCCGGCTCGCGTTGCAGCGCCGCGTCCATCGCCTTGCCCCCGTCCACCGCGCGCACGGCATAGCCATGCTCCGACAGGAAACGCTGCAACAGCGCGCGCAGTTCAGAATCGTCGTCGACAACAAGCACGCGGGGCGAACGGTGGCTCATGCCCCGCCTTGTGCCATTCCCGCCGGGCCGCCGCCAGCGCGCAAGCTGTGACAAATGGTGACAGCGCGTCGTGCGTGTCACGCCTTGCCGCATCATCGCGCTTCGTCGGCATTGCCATGACACATCGCCTTGCCATTTCCTCGCCATCGCCAGTCAACGGCGTTCATTTTCACGCAAAGGAAACCAGACCATGATGCGCAAGACCATGAACACGATGATCGCCATGCTCGCCGCCACCACCCTGCTTGCCGGTGCCACCGCCGCCGAGGCAAGGCAGGGGATGGTGCGCGTTCGCGGCGCCAATGGCGCGGCCACCGGCGTCGCCGGGCCACGCGGCATCGCCGGACGCGCCCACGGCACCTATCAGTCGTCCGACGGCACGGTGACGCATGCCAGCGGCAGCGCGTTCCGGGGCGCCAACGGCAGCCGCGGCTATCGCGGTTCGTCCACGTCCGTTTCGCCCGACGGCACCGTAACGCGCAGCGGACAGGCCGCCGCCAGCGGTGCGCGCGGGTCCGCCAGCAGCGCGGGCAGCTTCACCCGCTCTGCCGACGGCACCTGGAACGGCAGCCGCTCCACCCAGGCGACGAGCGCCACGACCGGCAATTCTTATTCGGGTTCGACCACGATCGATCCCACAACGGGCAAACCCGTCCATTCCGGCACCTGCACCGATGCCTCTGGCGCCACGATCCCCTGCCGCTGATCCCGGCGCTTCCGTATCCCTCCGGCGCGGGGAGCTTCCGGCTTCCCGCGCCTTTCCCGTCGCCAAAAGGAAAAGCGTATGAGAGCCCTTTCGATCGCGCTGGCCGCGCTGGCCATGATCCCCACCCTCGCCCATGCCACCCCTGCCCGCGCCACCGCGCTGCCCGAAGGCGCCGCCGATCGCCTGCGCGAAGCCGATGCCAACGGGGATGGTGCGATCAGCCGCGCAGAACTGGGCGCTTGGCGCGTCAGCCAGTGGCAACGCATGGATCGCAACGGCGACGGCGCCTTCTCGCGCGATGACCTGCCCGCGCTGATGCGCAGCCGGTGGGACTCCGATCGTCTGGTCAAGCTGCGCCAAGTCTACGACCGCAATGGCGATGGGCGGATCAGCCGCACCGAATTTGTCGACGGCCCCGCCCCTGCCTTCGAGGCCGCAGATACCAACCGCGACGGCGTGGTCAGCGCGCAGGAGATGCGGGCGTTGAAAGCCCGCAAGGCCGGCTGAGCCGCCGCCTGCATTCCCGAAACGCGCCCCTTGCAGCCGGACGTTCGGCCGGATCGATCAGCGCTTGATCGGCAATCCGGCCGAAGCCCACGCGTTGAAACCGCCGGCAAGATGCGTATCGACGGCGGCCTGCGCCACCGCGCATTTGTCGAGCGCCATCGCCGAACGCTTGCCCCCAAGGCAATTCAGCACCAGCTTCTTTCCACCCGCATCGGGCAGACGCGAAGCCTGAAACGTCGACAGCGGCATGTTGACCGCGCCGGGAATATGACCGGCAGCGAACTCGTCCGCCTCGCGCACATCCACCACCATCGCCTTGCCATCGTCCAGTAGCGCCGCGAGTTCGGTCGCGCCGATTTCCGCATGCCGGGGCTTTCCGAAACCAAAGACCATTCGTCGTCCTTTCCGAGTCCGGAGGGCGATTTGCGGCGCCCTCACAATTGATATTGCTAATATTGTAATTACATTATATAAGTCAATTGTAATTTACAACGAGCTATCGATGAAGGAGCGCGACGATGCACAAGGATTGGCCAGCGATGGCAACCGAACTCTCCGGTGCGATCAAGGAAGTGCGGCTTGGCACGCCGGAGGTGATGAAGGCGTTTTCGGCGATGGCCAAGGCCGCTACCGACGCCGGCGCGCTGGATAGCAGGACCAAGGAGCTGATCGCGCTGGCCATCGCCGTGGCGATCCGCTGCGACGGCTGCGTCGCCTTTCACGCCCAGGCGGCGGTGAAGCACGGCGCGACGCGCGAAGAGGTCATGGAAACCATGGGCATGGCGCTCTACATGGGGGCAGGCCCCAGCCTGATGTATGCCGCGCAGGCGGTCGAGGCCTATGACCAGTTCGCGGCAAAGGGCTGATTGCCAGAACGGACGATCCGTATGTCCCCGACCGATGCCGCAATCGTCATCTGCCCCCGGTGTGCGGCGGCCAACCGCGTGCCGCAGGGGCGGCTGACGCAGCATCCCACCTGCGGCAAATGCAAGGCGCCGCTGTTCACCGGCCAGCCGGTGAACGCCACGCTGGCCGCGTTCGACCGGCACGTGGGCAAAGGCACGTTGCCGGTGCTGGTCGATTTCTGGGCCGAATGGTGCGGTCCGTGCAAGATGATGGCGCCGGCCTTCGCCTCGGCCGCGCAGGCACTCGAACCCTCGGTACGGTTGCTGAAGGTTGATACCGAACGCGAACAGGCGCTGGCCGCGCGCTATGGCATCCGTTCGATCCCGACAATGATCCTGTTTTCCGGCGGGCGCGAGGTCGACCGCATCTCCGGCGCGATGGACGCACGCCGCATCGCCGCCTGGGCGCAACGCCCCTGATCGTTGCCGCCCTGCCCCAACTCTTCGCCCCAACGCATCACGAGCACGCCCTCAACCCACGCAAAAGGGGCGACCGTTGCCGGCCGCCCCTTCGCTGGCGTTTGTGCGCCGGGGAAGATCAGAACTTCTTGTTCACCGTCACCGCGAATTCGCGTGGCCGGCCGACGTTCGAATAGGCCGTGCCGGCGGACGACGCGAGCGCCTGGAACCGCAACGGCAGGTAGTAATACTTGTCGAACAGGTTCTGCGCTTCCACCGAGATCGACAGATCCTCGTTTGCGTTCCGCCAGGTGATGCGGGCGTTGGCCAACGTGTAGGACGGATTGTAATCCAGCGGACCGAAGTTGCCGCCGCCCAGCGCGAGGCGCCCGATCGTCTGCTTGCCCACATGCGACAGGTCGATGCGCGGCGTGATGGAACCGGAAGAACCGAGATCGGCGCGGTACTGCACGCCAAGGCTCCACCGCCACTTCGGCGTGGTGATCGGATCGGCCAGACGGATCGATCCGCCCACCGTCGGCCCGATGCGCGACCACGAGCCGTCGATGTAGCTGAGCGAACCATCGATATCGAGACCGGGGATCGGGCTTGCGCTCAGTTCGGCCTCGGCGCCCGCCATATGCCCGTCACCCGCGTTCTGGATCGCCGCGCAGGGGAACGGATCGGTCCCCACGGCAAAGCCATCAAGCAGCGAACAGTCGCCGATCGGCAGCTGGATATTCTTGTAGTCGTTGTAGAAGCCGGAAAGGTTCAGGCGCAGCTTGCGGTCGAACAGATCGGTCTTCAGGCCGCCTTCGTAAGCGGTCAGCGTTTCCGGCGTGAAGGTGCCGTTCTTCGCCTGCGCCTTGGTGAACGGACGCGCGGTCACACCACCGCCCTTGAAACCGGTGCTGACGGTCGCATAGGCCAAAACTTGCGGGCTGAAGCGATAGTCGACCGAAATACGCCAGTCGACCTTGTGGCCATCGTACTTGGCAACCGAACCATCCAGCGCGCCGACACCGAAGATATCGACCAGCGGACCGCCGCTCCAGTTCTTGCGAACGAAGGTGTAGTCCTTGTGCTCCTTGGTGTAGCGCAGACCACCGGTGATCGTAAGCCCTTCGACGGGCCGGACGATGACCGTACCGAACGCCGCCTTGCTGTTGGCGTTGACCGGATCGTTGCCCAGGAACTGCAGGAACAGCGGCGGCGCGCCGTGGCCGATATAGCGGATGTCCTGCCGGGTGAAGTAGATCGACTGCTGGTCGTTGTAATAGCCACCCAGGGTCCAGTCGACCATGTCGCCGATCTTGCCGTTAAGGCGCAGCTCCTGGCTGAAGAAGCGGAAGCGCAGATCGTTGAAGCCGGCGCCGCCAATGAGCGGATCGGGCGTGTAATCGTCATCGGTGCCAAACTGTTCGCGATATTTGCGATAGGCCGTGATCGACTGGATCTTCAGCGAATCGTTCAGCGAAATGTTCAGATTGCTGGAAACGCCCCAGCCCGTGAACTTCGTGGTGTTGGGCATGGTATAGGCTTGCGCGGCCTGCCCGCCAGCCGGAAGGTAGAAACTTGCATAGGTGCAATAGCGGCCGCAGGTAAAATCGATCCCGTCCGATTTCGCCGGGTTGGAATAGGACAGCACACCCGCCGCATTGGTGCGGTTTTCGTAGGTGTAATCCCCGGTCACCGTCCAGTCGATCGTGTCGTTGGGATTGTAACGCAGCGACCCGCGCAGACCCGAATAGTTCTTCTCGCCAAGCTTGGCGACAACGCAGTTCGACGGCGTGGAGGCATTGCCGGCGATACCGAGGGCATTGCCCGGCTTCGCGCAGCCATAGTCAATCTGACTGACATAGCCGTCCTGACGCTTGAACACCCCGGAAACGCGGGCATAGAGCCCCTCGGCAAGCTTGAAATTGGCACTTCCGCGCAAATCGATGCGGTTGCGGGAACCATAGGCCGCCTCGACCGAGCCGCTGTTTTCCGCGGCGGGCTTGGCCGAGAACAACTTGATCGCGCCACCGATGGAGTTCCGACCCGTCAGCGTTCCCTGCGGACCACGCAGCACTTCCACGCGATCCAGGTCCAGCAAGTCCATGACGCTGCCGGTCAGGGTCGCGAAATAGACGTCATCGACGTAGATGCCGACGCCCGGTTCGTAGGCGGGGTTGAAGTCATACTGGCCGATGCCGCGAATATAGGCTGCCATCGACGATCCGAAGGCCCCGCCCATCTGCGTGAGCTGGACGTTGGGCGCCTGGGCCGCGATCTGCGAAATATCGGTTTGGTTGCGAGCTTCCAGCAGCTTGGAATCAACCGCCGTGATCGACAACGGCGTGTCTTGCAGGCGTTGCGAACGGAACTGCGCCGTCACCACGATTTCACGCGACGCGGCGGCTTCATCGGATGTTGATTGCGCCTGCGCCGCTTCCTGCGCGAAGGCCGGCATGGCGAGACCAAACGCCAGCGCCGCGGCACTTCCCGCGGAAAAAAGACGCACGATTCCTGCAGTACGGTTGGCGATTGCCATATCCCCTCTCCTGTTAGTATCCTCTACGGGACAGCCTTGCTAATTGTTAGTTAGGCATACAAACTTACCCGTGGCAAGCGCTTCCTGCACCATGTCGCCGCAAAAACGGCGCTGATGCACAAAAGTCACAAAACCACCACCAGCCTGACTGCCGCCTCTTGCCGTTCGCGCCGGGTGCGGCGATAGGCAACGCCATGACTTCCAAGGCTTCCGCCACGCCCGATCCGCAGACCGGCGGCACCGACAACGTGGCCCTGCTGATCGACCTGCTGAAGCTGGCCACCTTCATCGCCGGCCCGATGCGCGATGGCGTAGCGGAGCCGCTCGCGCTCAGTTCCAACGATCTGCGCGTGATTCTCGCGCTGGGCGGCGAAGGCGAACTGGCGGGGCACGACCTGTCCGAAATCATGGGAGTGCCTCCCATGAATGTCAGCCGCGCGCTGGCCAGCCTGCTGGAACGCGGCCTTGTCGAACTTGGCAGCGATCCGGCGAACCGCCGCCGAAAGCCTTTCCGGCTGAGCGCGCAAGGACGGGCGACTTTCGCCAGCACCCTGCCCGCCATGGAGAAAGTCGGCGGCGCCCTGTTCGTCGATCTCGACAAGGCGGAGCGCATGGCTTTCGGCCAGGCCATGCAGGCCGTGCTGGCGCGTATTCCGGGCTGGATGGACCGTCACAGTCCCGCCTGACGATCGCACCGAAGGTCCGTCATGATGTCGCCTTGCTGGCCAGCACCGCACCGAACCGGGGATGCGCAAAGTGCATCGGCACATCATGACGGTGTGGCCATGTCTGGCGGATTTCCGCGCTGCGGATTTCATCGGGGCCAAACGGATTTTCGGGATAGCATTCGGTCAAGGGCTGGAGATGCGCGGTGGTCTTCGACCAGCCGGCTTCGTACTCGCCCTGCCACTGCATCATGTAGTCCAGCCGCTTGATCTTCCAAACACCATCTTCGCGCACGTAATCGTTCTCGTAGATCCCCGCTTCCATGAACTGGAGCGGCAAACCCTGCGGCTTGAAGGCGCGCGTTTCATGGCTGCCGCCAAACAGCACGGCACGGAACCGGCCCTTCGCGGTCTGCCGGTCCGGCGCGACGGTAATGATGTCCTGCATCTGGAAATGATCGAGCAGGAAACCATAGGCCGGCGCTTCCTCGCCCGGCGCAAGGAACAGGCTGCGGAACCACGTGCCATAGAGCCGACGCGCGCCTTCCCGCCCCCGGTAGATGCCCGAAAGGAAGATCACCTCGCCGTCCTCGGCAAAAAGCTCTGCCACGTCGTCGGCGCGGTTGAAGTCGATGTAATAGCCATAGGCCCAGTGCAGGCGGCGGATGGCGTTGACGTCCTCCAGCAAGCCCACACGGCTTTCCAGCGCCTCCAGGCGGGCAGCAATATCCGTCATTTCAACTCTCCCAATTTCGATCTTTGTATGTAACACTAACAATAACAATCGACGGAACCATTGCGAGAGGAAAACATGGCGCTTGCCCAAAAAGACGGTTCGGAATGGTCCGGCCAGGTCGCGTTCGTAACGGATGGTGTCACGGGGATCGGCCTTGGCGTGGCGCAGGCGCTCAGCGATGCCGGCTTGCGGCTGGCGCTCAGCTATCGCAACGAGGCCCACCGCGAACTGACCGCGCGCTGGTTTGCCGATAAAGGGCGGGAACAGCCGCTGTTCGTGCCGCTGGATGTAACCGACCGCGCCGGCTTCGCCGAAGCGGCCGAGGCCGTGGAAAGGCATTTCGGCGCGGTGCACGTGCTGGTGAACAACGCCGGTGTCAGCGTGTTCGGCCCCACCGACGAGGCGAGCTATGCCGACTACGACTGGATCATGGGCGTCAATTTCGGCGGCGTGGTCAACGGACTGGTTAGCTTCCTGCCCAAGCTCAAGGCGGCCGGGGGAGCGCGTCACGTCGTCAACATCGCCTCGATGGCGGCCTTCCTGCCGGGGCCGCAAGCCGGCATCTACACCGCCAGCAAGTTCGCCGTGCGCGGCCTGACCGAATCGCTGCGCTACAACCTAACGCCCCACGGCATCGGCTGTTCGCTGTGCTGCCCCGCGCTGACCCGGACCAACGCATGGGATTCGGCGCTCAAGCGCCCCGACACTTTCGCCGATAGCGGCTTTGCCCCCGTTGCCCGAGCCGAACTGGAGCAGTTCGGGACGGCTTTCGAAGCCGGCATGGACCCGTACGAAGTCGGCCGCAAGGTGTTCGCGGGCGTGGTCGAAGACAGGGCGCTGATCCTCACGCATCCGGAATTCCGCGAGGATTTCGAGGAAATATTCCGGGACAGCGTGAACGCCCTGCCCAACGAGGAAGCGCCGCCCGCCCGGCTCGAAATCGAACGCCTGCGCCGCGCGGCAAACAAGGCGGCAAAGGCCGGCCGGATCATCGGTCTTTCCGATCTCACCTGACGGCCGCCGGTTGCGCAGCGCCGCTGCGCCGCTATCCTTTCGATCGGCGGGGATTTCGCGGAGAGAAGACGATGTGCGATCAGGATACGGAAGCCGACAACGAAAGCTGGCTGGCGTTGAACCGCCGGCAATTTACCGCCCTGGGCGCGGGCGCGGCGGCAATGACGATCGTTCCAGGCTGCATGGCCCAGACGCATGACGGCGCGGGCGGCAGCAAGACGGCCAGCCGCGCGGTGACAATCACTACGCCCGACGGCAAGGCCGACGCCTTCTTCGTCCACCCCGAAGGCGGCAAGCATCCCGCCGTGATCCTGTGGCCCGACATCGCCGGCCTGCGCGATGCCTACAAGACCATGGGCACGCGGCTGGCCGAGGCGGGCTATGCCGTGCTCGTGGTCAACCAGTACTATCGCTCCAGCCCGGCGCCCATTCTCAACAGCCTGTCGGAATGGCGATCGCCCGAAGGACAGCAGAAGCTGGCGCCGATGATCGCGGCGATCACTCCGGCGGGTACCGTGCGCGATGCGGCTGCCTTCGTCGCCTGGCTGGATGGGCAGGCAGAAGTGGATACCAGCCGGAAGATCGGCACCTGCGGCTATTGCATGGGCGGACCGTTCACCGTCCGCACCGCGCTGGCCAATCCCGCGCGAGTGGGCGCGGCAGCTTCGTTCCATGGCGCCAGCCTGGTCAACGATACGCCCGACAGCCCGCACAAGCTGCTTGCGCAGACGCAGGCGGCCTACCTCTTCGCGATCGCGCAGAACGATGACGCCCGCGCGCCCGACGACAAGGTGCGGTTGCGCGAAGCGGCCGACGCGGCGAAGCGGCCCGCCGAGATCGAAGTCTATCCCGCCCAGCATGGCTGGTGCACGATCGACGCGCCGATCTACGACAAGGCGCAGGCCGAGAAGGCCTGGGGTCGCATGCTCGCGCTGTACAAGCAGTATCTCTGAGAGGGTCTGTTAGGCGGAAATGCTGCGCGCCGCCTCGCGCAGCATTTCCGCATTGTCCGCGATCATCTGGCCGGTTGAGCGGGGTTTGCGCCCCGTCAGCCGCTCGACGTGGTCGGAGCGGATTTCCAGGAACCCTTCGCGGATCGCCCGGCCGAACGAGACCATGTCATCGCTGTTCCACGGAATGCCGTTGACGGACTGGTCATCGACGGGCCGGCGCGGAATGCCCATGGCGTCAAAGATTGCGTACTGCGCCTCGTCATCCACCGGCTCATAGGCCAGTCGCTGCCCGGTGGTCTGTGCCATCAGCGCCGTGACGTCGCGAAAACTCTGCAATTCCGGTCCGGTAATGTCATAGGTGCGGCCTTCGTGGCCCTCGCCCGTCAGCACGGCGACCGCGCAATCGATGCAATCGTCCCGCCAGACCATCGCCTCGCGCCCCTCGCCGGCATTGCTGATCCACGTGCCCGCCTGCATCACGCCCGGCCCCGCCATCAGCACCATCGCATCGGCATAGTGCGCATCGCGCAGCATGGTCCAGCCGCAGCTCGAGGCGCGGATGAGTCGTTCGGTCTCGATATGATCGTGCCGCACTTCGGCCGGGTTCGCCGGATCATCGATGCCGATGAAGCTGGTATAGACGATCTGCCGCACCCCGGCCGATGCCGCCGCCGCAATCGCCGCCCGGTGCTGCTCCACGCGCGCGCCCACCCGCGTCCCGCTGATCAGCAGCATCCGGTCCGCCCCGACCACTGCTTCGGCCAGCGTCTCCGGCAGGTCGAAATCGCCATAACGCACCGTGCAGCCTTGCGCCGCGCGGTGCGCCAGCTTTTCCGGCTTGCGCGTGATCAGGATCAGATCGGCCCCGCGCCCTTGCGCGATAAGCCGGTCTGTCACCCCTTGCCCATAGTTGCCGGAAGCGCCGGTGATGACGATCTGCGTCACGCCGCCGCCGCGTCCAGTTGCGCCTGCGGCACCCACCATCCATGCACCTGCGGGCGCAGCCGCGCGGGGATCGCCACTTTCGCCACCGGCCCCGCCGCGAGGTTGCCGGCATCGACCACCCAGGCCTCGTGCACGAAGCTGTTGGCGCCGACCTGCCGGTCCACGATCATGACCAGCCAGCCGTCATGCGCCGGGTCCTTCGCCGGCACGTGTACCGGCTCGTTATAGCCGGCCTGCGGCGGCAGGGGCAGCGCCTGCGAGACGTGCGGCGCGCCCGTGTCCATCCCGTCCAGGCGCACCAGCAGGTTGAAGCTGACGCCTACCGGCCCGGCGAAAAGCGGCGGTCCCTGCAGGTCCGGATTCATCGAGAGCATCCAGCCGTGGCCATAGCGGCGCCCCTGCTTCGCGGCGGGGATCACCGGGAAATCGCCGGGAGGGCCGATGATCGTTTCGGTGACGTCGCCACCCTCCGCCGTGGGATCGACGGTCCAGCGAGTCAACGCGCCCTGGACCTCCTGCGGCGCCATGAAGATGCCCGATGGTTCGCGGATGAAGGCAAAAGCGTTGGTGTTGTTGAGGCACGCATCGAAGTGCAGCAGCCCGCGCTCATCCTCCCACGCGTTCATCATGTGGTAGGAGTGGCACCCCTTCGGCCCCTTGAACCACCGGATTTCCGATACGTCGCCATAGCGCGGCATCACGCCCAGCCAGGAAGCGAGTTCCGGTTCGTGGTGCCAGTGTTCGCCCCCGGCCTGGATGCGCTCGAGATCGGCGGTAGTCGGATAGATCGGGAACAGTGCATAGTTCTCGCTGATCGTGAAATCGTGCATCATCGCGCAGTACGGCGCATCGAACCACTGTTCCGACTTCAGCGTGCCATCAGGGCCGACGATGCAGTAGGCGACTTTCTGCGAGGCGAGGCCATCCGCCTCGTAGCCATAGAAGAACAGCTCGCCGGTACTCGCGTCGATCCGCACGTGCGCGGTCATCGTCTCGGACTTCAGCGCGCCATCGAAGTCATGCGAACCGATGGTTTCGAGCGTAGCGGGATCGACGCGATAGGGGCGCCCATCCTCCTTCGCCATCAGCAGACGGCCGGCGTGCCAGACCGGCGTGGTGTTGGCGACCGTGCGGTCGATCCCGCGCACGTCCTCGTCATCGGTAAAGGGATTGCGGTATTTGCCGAAGCGCGCCCGGCCCAATTCCTTTTCCGCCTTGTGCCGCGCCGTTTCCACGAAGCGGATGGCGAAGTCCGCCGTGCCGTCCGCGTTGAACGACAGGCGGCTGACCATGCCATCGCCCGACAGCGTGTGATCGCTGGCGAACTTGGGCGGATAGGCCGGGTCGGGAACCGCGCGGAAGAAGCTGCCGCGCACTTCGGCCGGCAGCGCCCCCTCCACCGTCAGCCCCTTCAATTCGACCTCCTGGCCAACCGGCTCGTTCAGGCCGGTGAAATACGGAGTCTGCGGGAAAGCACCCATCGATCCTCATCCTAACAATTGTTATTATTTCTCCTTACAGAGTGAAACGGGCGATGCCAACCGATTCCGCAACGGCGCTCGCCACGATTGGCAATGGACGGAACTGCAGCATTCGCGCATTCCGTCCGCGCCAAAACGGAAAGGACCGCCGCCGCGAAAGCGACGACGGTCCTGGAAGCTGCCTTCCCGCTGAGCGGGTAAATCGGCCTCCTCTCCAACCGGTCAGAAGTCCTTCCTGAAACACCCGGCGCTGGCGAACGGCTCGTACAGCGATGTGAAGTGGGGCGTGATCAACAGGGTCCGGACTTCAAACGAAACGGGCTGCGACTCCTGGCTTTGACGCTTGTCGGCAAGCGAGCTCTTCCGGGAAAATAGCCTTCTAAGCGGCGCGGTGCAATCATTGTTGCAAAGGGGGCGCCACAGGGCGCCGCAAATGCACCACCGGCGGACCGGATCACGCCCACCACCAGGCCGTCGCGCGCATTTCGATGCTGACGCGGGGCGGCGCGTCGGGCGGGCAATCGGGCAGGTCGAACGCCACGTGGGGAACGTGATGCGCTCTGCCCTCGTCGGTATCGTTGGTCTTGAACAGGATCGCCTCATCGCGCGTCAGCGCGGGGAAATAGTGCCAGCGATGCGCGGCATTGTGCGCGACGACCAGCCCTTCGAACGACCATTCCGGCTTGCCCTCCTCATCGAACACGGCATCGGCTTCGATCAGGTCATCCCGCGCCAGCGTGCGGGCATCGCACAGGGCCAGCGGCACGTCCTGCGGCGGGGGCGAGATCGCGCGCCATACGTTGTAGTGCGCGCAGCGCACGAACGGCCTGCCCGCCGCACCGCGTTCGCCGAACAGCGCGGCGGTCCTGTCCGAGATGTCGATATGCGCGAAGCGCGCCGGCATGGAATTGTTGAGGCTGCCCGCCCGACCCGACCGTTCGCTGAAGCGCAGCAGGCCAGGGCTGCCGACGTGGACATGATCCGCCCCGGTCACCCCGCGCACCAGCTCCGCGATCTCGTGCATGTGCAGCGAAACGACCTGTTCGCGGTCCGCGAAATCGGAAACGGCACTGGGATGGGCGACGAGTTGGAATCCCTCACGATCGATCGCGGTTCCCTCAGCGCGCGCATCGTGCATCGGCATGGGCACCGGGGCGATATCCACCTCATCCCGCTCATGCGCGTTGGCATAGTAGCGCGGTCGGGCGAAGCGGCGGCCCGAATAGGCGATGAGCGCTTCCATCACGGCATCCTTCTCCTGCGCCCGCCGTTGCCCGCGGGCCAACCGGAGAAAAGACCACAATTGTTAGCATTGCAAACAGAAAGACCCGCTTCACCAACCGGCGAAGCGAGCCTTCCAGGAAACGGTAGGAGAATCAGCCCTGCGCGAGCTGCTGCTCCAGTTCGCCCAGCACGCGGTAGCAATCGAACACCTTGGCCACCGAGCTGTTGGGATCACGGCCTTCGCGGATCGCGCTGACGAATTCGCGGTCCTGCAGTTCGATGCCGTTCATGCTGACGGCAACCTTCGATACGTCGATCGGCTCTTCCTTGCCATTCACCAGATCGTCGTAACGCGCGATATAGGTCGCGGTATCGCCGATATAGCGGAAGAAGGTGCCCAGCGGCCCGTCGTTGTTGAACGATAGCGACAGCGTGCAGATCGCACCGCTTTCGCTCTTGAGCTGGATCGACATGTCCATGGCGATGCCCAGCTCCGGATGGATCGGGCCTTCCACCGCGTTGGCCTTGACGATCTTGCCCGCCTGATAGGCGAACAGGTCCACCGTGTGCGCGGCGTGGTGCCACAGCAGGTGGTCGGTCCACGAACGCGGTTCACCCTTGGCGTTGATGTTCTTGCGGCGGAAGAAATAGGTCTGCACGTCCATCTGCTGAACGTTGAACTCGCCCGCCTTGATCCGGTTGTGCACGAACTGGTGGCTGGGATTGAAGCGGCGGGTGTGGCCGACCATGCAGACCTTGCCGGTTTCCTCCTGCACGCGCAGCACATCCAGCGAATCCGCCCAGCTATCGGCCAGCGGAATTTCCACCTGCACGTGCTTGCCCGCCTTCATGCAGGCGATGGCCTGCGATGCGTGCATCTGGGTGGGCGTGCACAGGATCACGGCGTCCACGTCGTCGCGCGCCAAGGCGTCTTCCAGTTCGGTGGACGAATGCTTCGCGCCATACTTGGCGGCAACGGCGGCAGCCTGTTCGCCGGTGCGGCTGATGATCGAGACGATTTCGACGCCATCGATGTTCTTCAGGCCATCGAGGTGCTTTTCGCCGAACGCGCCGGCGCCTGCGAGGGCGATACGCATGGGGTCAGTTCCTTCAAAAAAGACCGGGCGGCCCGGAAGCCGCCCGGCAGGGTGGATCGTTTCAGTCCGCCGGTTCGAGCACGATGTGCCCGATGGCGGTGTTCGAGCAGGGGATGTGGTAGTGGCGGTTCAGCCGCTTGACCTTCTTGCCCAGCGCGCCGCGCATGATCAGCCACATCACCATTTCGATGCCTTCGCTGCCGGTTTCGCGCAGGTATTCGATGTGCGGGATATGGCGCACATCGTCGTTGTCGGCTTCCAGCAGATCAAGGAACTTGTTGTCCCATTCGCGGTTCAGCAGGCCGGCGCGCGGCCCCTGAAGCTGGTGGCTCATGCCGCCGGTGCCCCAGATCTGCACGTTCAGGTCTTCGGGGAAGCTTTCCACCGCGCGGGCAATCGCCTCGCCCAGCGCCCAGCAGCGGTTGCCCGAAGGCACCGGATAAGTGACGACGTTCACCGCCAGCGGCACCACCTTAACCGGCCACTTTTCCGGCTGGCCGAACATCATCGACAACGGCACGGTCAGCCCGTGGTCCACGTCCATCTCGTTGATGATGGTCATGTCGAAATCGTCGAGGATCAGGCTTTGCGCGATGTGCCAGGCAAGATCGGCGTGGCCTTCCACGTCGGGCACCGGGCGCGGCCCCCAGCCTTCGTCGGCCGACTTGTAGTGCTCACCGCAACCGATCGCGAACGTCGGGATGATGTTCGCGTCAAAGGCGGAAGCGTGGTCGTTATAGACCAGGATCACCACATCGGGCTTCGTTTCCTTTTCCCATTCGCGGGTCCATTCGTATCCCTTGAAGATCGGGCCGAAGTAATCATCCTGCCACTTGCCCTGGTCGACAGCGACACCCAGCAGCGGCACATGGCTGGAGCCAACGCCAGCGGTAATACGGGCCATCTCAGTAGCCTCCCTTGATCGAACGGTTGCCTTCCGGCGAGCGGCCGCCGTTGAGCATCATCTGCTGGTATTCGGGGAACGTCATGTCGGTCATCGTCGACACGGCCTGGGCGAAGCTGAACCCGTCGGTCGAAAACAGCTTGGACAGGAAATAGACGTTTCCGCCCAGATCGAGCAGCCGGTTGTAATCCCGCGCCAGCAGCGCTTCCTTGGCCTCGTCGGAAATGTTCCATTCGTCGAGGTAGGCCTTTTCATCGGCCTTGAAGCGTTCGCGATTGTCGGCCTTCATCAGGCTCATCGCGAACTGGTTGATCCAGTATCCCCGCCGGGCGCGCTTGGCCGTGTAGACCCGCGTGCCGGGGATATCGTCGAACTCGGCCAGGTATTCGTGGATGTTCTGCCGAGCCGTTTCGCCAGCGTCTTTCTGGTTGCTCACAGGCCCCTCTCCTTCAGTTTGGCGTCGAGACGCGGGAACACGCGGCGGGCGTTGCCTTCGAAGATCGCGTGGCGTTCCGTGTCCGAGATAGCGAGCGCATCGACATAGCGCTTGGTGTCGTCGAAATAGAAACCGGTGGTCGGATCGATCCCGCGCACCGCGCCGACCATTTCCGATCCGAACAGGATGTTCTTGTTCTCGATCACGTCGGCCAGCAGATCGATGCCCGGCTGGTGATAGACGCAGGTATCGAAGAACACGTTGTTCATCAGGTGCGTGTCGAGGCCGGGCTTCTTCAGCATGTCCGCCAGCCCGCGATACCGGCCCCAGTGATAGGGCACCGCGCCGCCGCCGTGCGGGATGATGAAGCGCAGGGTCGGGAACCGGCCAAACAGGTCACCTTCCAGCAACTGCATGAAGGCGATCGTGTCGGCCGCGATGTAATAGCCGCCGGTGGCGTGCATCGCCGGGTTGCACGAACCCGAAACGTGGATCATCGCCGGCACGTCCAGTTCCACCATCTTCTCGTAGAACGGGAACCAGTATTCGTCCGTCAGCGGCGGATGCTTGAAGTGCCCGCCGCCCGGATCGGGATTGAGGTTGCAGCCGATGAAGCCCAGCTCGTTGACGCAGCGCTCCAGCTCCGCAATCGAGCTGGTCATGTCCGCTTCGGGCGACTGCGGCAGCATGCACACGCCCGCGAAGGTTTCGGGATAGAGGCGCACCACGCGCGCGATCAGATCGTTGCAGACCTGCGCCCACTTCACCGCAACCGACTGGTCGCCCACATGCGGCGCCATCGCCGAAGCGCGGGGGCTGAAGATCGTCATGTCCGCGCCGCGTTCCTTGAGCAGGCGCAGCTGGTTGCCCTCGATCGTCTCGCGGATCTCGTCGTCCGAGATTTCGGGATAGGGCGGGCACTCGGTCCCGGCCTTGAACGCGGCCTTCTGCTTCTCGCGCCATTCGTCGTGCGCCTTGGGCAGCACGGTGTAGTGGCCGTGGCAGTCGATGATCATGGTCATGCGACTTCAGTCCTCTCCGGTTTGAATGCGATCGTCTTGCCCGCCTGTTCACGCTGGCGACGGACAGTGCCGCTGGTCATCACCGGTTCGATACCCAGCGATTCCAGCGTCTTGCAGCTTTCCTCCATCTCGGCGGCGCGGCGAATGCCGTGCGTGGTCATGCGCTCGACGTTGTAGGCGGCGCGGACCGTCCAGCTTTCCCGCTTCTCGCTGGCGTCGAGCGAGGCCAGCACCTCGTCGACCACGCCGGCGGCGCTCGCCGCCAGCATCATCTCGGCCGTCAGTGCCTCGATACCCTTGACCATGATCGACCGGATCATCTTGATCGCGCTCGCCCGGCCGATCTCGGCCCCCACGATGCGGACGTTGGCGAACCCGGCCTCGCGCAGCAGCGCTTCGGCATCGGCCGCGGCGTGGCCCGCCAGCAGCAGCGGCACGTTCATGCGCGCGGGATGGACCGGTGCCAGCACCGCCACGTCGACATAGCGCCCGCCCGCCGCCTCGATCGCCTTCGCGGCGGCACGCTTGGTATCGGGCGCCACCGAATTCATGTCGCACCAGATCGCCCCCGCCTTCAGCAGACCGGCATAGTCGCGCGCCGCCGGCAGGGCGGAATCCGCCGTCACCAGCGACAGCGCAAAGTCCGCACTGGTCAGCGCGCATTCGGCGGTGGCGCAGGCGACGACGCCGGCTTCCTCCATCACCGCGCGCCGCGCGGGATTGATGTCATAGGCCAGCGCGCCCGCTTCCCAGCCGGCGGCCTTGGCGAAAGTGGACCCGGCTTCGCCGAACCCGATCAGGGCAAGTGTGGCATCCATCGATCGCCCTCCTGCGCGGAGAGGCCCGCGCCGGGAAATGCAAAGATGGGCGCGGGCATAAATTTATGCGAAACCCGCTTGCGCCACCTCATGCAGCAGCGTGACGAACGCGGCCTGTGGCGCGGTGGGCCGCCAACCCTGCCGCGTGGTGATCCCGATCGTGCGCGTGACCGGAACCGGCGGCGGCCGCATCGCCAGCACGCCGGCATCCAGTTCCACCGCCAGTTGCGCGGGCGACAGCAGCGTCAGCGCATCGCTTCCCCGCAGCAGCTGGCGCACCGTCAGCACCGATCCGCATTCGATGCCCACATGCGGCGGCTCCGCCCCCACCGCGCGCATCATCGCTTCCCAATAGTGCCGCAACGGCGTGTCGCGCCCCGACAATATCCACGGATAGGCGGTCATCGCCGCGCCTTCGACAGCGGGCAGCGCCAGCAGCGGATGGCCCGCGCGCATCACCAGCGCGGGGCGATCCTCGAACACCGCTTCCTGTTCCAGATCGTCGAGCAGGGCCGCCTCGCGCAGCGCGCCCAGCATCAGGTCGATCTCGCCATCGCGCAGCGGGCCGGCCAGCTCGGCATGGCTGCCTTCCATCACCGCGACATCCACCCCCGGCCAGTCGCGCACGAAGCGCAGCACCGTTTCCGGCAGCCAGCGCGCGCGCGAAAGCGGCATTGCCCCCACCACGATGCGCCCGGCGGCCTTGCCCTGCCAGGCCGCCACTTCGGCAAGGCCGGCGCGCAGTTCCGCCATGGCAAGGCCGAACCCTCGCGCGCGCCGCTCCCCGGCCGGCGTCAGCATCACCGAACGGCCGCGCCGGTCGACCAGCCGCTGGCCCAGCGCCACCGCCAGATCGGCCACGGCGCGGTGCAGCGAAGCGGTGGAAAGCCCGGTCTCCTCGGCCGCGACGGCATAGCTACCCGCCCGCGCCAGTGCCAGGAACGCGCGCATCTGCGTGCCGGTCACGCGCGGGGAACCGATATGCGCCAGGGCCGCGTCGGCGCGCGGCGCCAGCAACAGCGCCGGTTCCGTCGGCGTCATGCCGGCCGCGCCGCGCTCGAACAGCGCGCAGCCGAGGTCCGCCTCCAACCGGGCGATCGCCTGCGTCAACGCCGGCTGCGTCAGGTTGATGGCGCGGGCGGCGCGCGTTACGCTGCCATGGTGCACCGTGGCCGCCAGCGCGGCGAAGTGGCGGATATTGAGAGGCCGCTCGCTCATTCCGCTCGCTTAGCATTTCCTTATGCCCCGCGCCAAACATTGCATTGGCTGGCATGGCGCGTGCGGCCCATGGACACGGCGAGATTACGCCATGCAATTGGGAGCACGGGATATGTCGGGTATCGTCGTCCAGAATATCGAGCGGGCCGATCCGGCCGTGATCGACGGCCTTGCCGCCTGCGGCGTGGCCACCGTGCACGAGGCGCAGGGCCGCACCGGCCTGCTCGCCAGCTACATGCGCCCGATCTATCGCGGCGCGCGCATCGCTGGCAGCGCGCTGACGATCAGCGCCGCGCCCGGCGACAACTGGATGGTCCATGTCGCCATCGAACAGCTCCAGGCCGGAGACATCCTCCTGCTCGCGCCGACCTCTCCGTGCGAGGACGGCTACTTCGGCGATCTTCTCGCCACCAGCGCGCAGGCGCGCGGCTGCCGCGGCCTGGTGATCGACGCCGGCGTGCGCGACGTGCGTGATCTTACCGAGATGGAATTCCCCGTCTGGTCCAAGGCGATCTATGCGCAGGGCACGGTCAAGAACACGCTGGGCAGCGTCAACGTCCCGGTCGTCTGCGCCAACGCGCTGGTCAATCCGGGCGACGTTATCGTGGCTGACGACGACGGCGTCTGCGTGGTCCCCCGCGCCAACGCCGAAGCCGTGCTGAAAGCCGCGCAGGCGCGCGAAGCCAACGAAGGCGAAAAGCGCGCCAAGCTGGCTGCCGGGGTTCTGGGGCTGGACATGTACAAGATGCGCGAACGGCTCGAGAAGGAAGGGCTGAAGTATGTGTGAGGGGGCGAACATGGCGCCTGTCACTCCCCTCCCGCAAGCGGGAGGGGGCCGATGACCTCCGGCTTCTCTGCCCCCTGCATGTGGATGCGCGGCGGCACGTCCAAGGGCGGATACTTCCTCAAGGAAGACCTTCCCGTCGATACCGCCGCGCGCGACGCGTTCCTGCTCGGCGTGATGGGCAGCCCCGATCCGCGCCAGATCGACGGCATGGGCGGCGCGGACCCGCTGACCAGCAAGGTGGCCGTGGTAGCGAAGTCCACGCGCGAAGGGATCGACGTCGATTACCTGTTCCTGCAGGTCTTCGTCGATCAGGCGATCGTTACCGACGCGCAGAACTGCGGCAATATCCTGGCCGGGATCGGCCCCTTCGCGATCGAGCGCGGCCTTGTCGCCGCCACCGGCGATGAAACCCGTGTCGCCATTTTCATGGAAAACACCGGGCAGGTCGCCGTGGCCACGGTGCGGACGCCGGGCGGCAAGGTCACGTATGCCGGCACTGCCGCGATCGATGGCGTGCCGGGCACCCATGCGCCGGTCCCACTGGAATTCCGCGATACCGCCGGATCTTCGTGCGGGGCGCTGCTGCCCACGGGCAACGCGGTCGATGTAGTCAACGGCGTGCCGGTGACGCTGATCGACAACGGCATGCCCTGCGTGGTGATGAAAGCGCAGGACGTGGGTATCACCGGCTACGAGGACCGGGACTGGCTGGACAACGCCACCGAGTTGAAGGCCAGGATCGAAGCGATCCGGCTGGCCGTGGGCGAACGCATGAATCTGGGCGACGTGAAGGAAAAGTCCGTCCCCAAGATGATGCTCGTCGCCCCGCCGAAGAACGGCGGCGCCGTTACCGTGCGCAGCTTCATTCCCCACCGCGCCCATGCCACCATCGGCGTGCTGGGGGCGGTGAGCGTCGCTACTGCCTGCCTCATCCCTGGTTCGCCGGCGGCCGAGGTGGCCGTGATCCCCGACGGCATGCGCAAGACGCTGTCGGTGGAGCATCCCACCGGCGAAATGAGCTGCGTGCTCGAAACCGACGATACCGGCGCGGTGCGCACCGCCGCGCTGCTGCGCACCGCGCGCAAGCTTATGGACGGCGTGGTGTTCGGATAACGGGCAGCGCGCATGCTTCGACAGGCTCAGCATGAGCGGAGTCTGGTATTTGTTCCTGTTTCAACACCCGTTCGTCCTGAGCCTGTCGAAGGACGCGCGCCGAGGGTAAGACCATGACCGACCGCATCCTGAGCTGGCACACAAACCCGTCCAAGCCGCGCTACACCCCGCCCGCCGGCGCGATCGACGCGCATTGCCACGTGTTCGGCCCGATGGCGCAATTCCCGTTCAGCGCCAAGGCCAAGTACCTGCCGCGGGATGCCGGACCGGACATGCTGTTCGCGCTGCGCGATCACCTGGGCTTCACCAAAAACGTGATCGTGCAGGCAAGCTGCCATGGCACCGACAACGCCGCCACGCTGGATGCCATCGCCAAGTCCGATGGCAAGGCGCGCGGCGTCGCCGTGGTCGATCCCGCGATTTCGGAAGCCGATCTTCATGCCCTGCACGAAGGCGGCATTCGTGGCATCCGCTTCAATTTCCTCAAGCGGCTGGTCGATGACGCGCCGAAGGACAAGTTCCTCGAAGTCGCCAACCGGCTGCCCAAGGGCTGGCACGTGGTGATCTATTTCGAGGCCGATATCCTGGACGAACTGCGCCCGTTCATGGACGCCATCCCCGTGCCGCTGGTGATCGACCACATGGGCCGCCCCGATGTGCGGCAGGGTCCGGACGGCGCGGACATGAAGGCCTTCCGCGCCTTTCTGGACAGCCGTGAGGACATCTGGTTCAAGGCCACCTGCCCCGACCGGCTCGACGCGATCAAGGAAGGCGGCGCGGGCGATCCGTGGAACGCCTTTGCCGACGCCGTGGCGCCGCTGGTGGCCGATTATCAGGACCGCGTGTTGTGGGGCACCGACTGGCCGCACCCCAACATGGACACTGAGATCCCCGACGACGGCCATCTGGTCGACATGATCCCGCGGATCGCCCCGACCGAGGAACTCCAGCGCAAGCTGCTGATCGACAACCCCACCGCGCTTTACTGGGCCGACTGACAGCCCGCACGGACAGGCCCCGCGCCTGCCCGATCACCCCTTTGTCAGGCCGCTGCACCACCCGGCGCGCAGCGAAAAATTAAGCCCCTTCGGTTAGAGTCCACTCTGACGGAAGGGACGGCAAGTGATCCGCACGCAACCGCATATCGATGGCGAGGCCGCGCCGCGGTCGGCTTCCGCGCGCGCGTACAAGACGGTGGCGTTTACCCCGGCCCTCGCCGATCCGGCCTTTTGCGCGGCATGGACCCGGCTCGAAGCGTCCGCCGCCTTGCCAACGCAGGGATTGGCCTTCGTCACCGCGCTGGCCTGTTCGATGCTGGCCGGCGCCGACATCAACGTTTTCGCCGTCGCCCACGAGATCGGCGGCCAGGAACTGGCCGCGCGAGGATGGGAGGGACTGGCGGCGCTGCTACCCTTGTATCGCGATGCTTCCAGCCGGCCACACCGCTGGCGGATGCCCGGCGCGCGCGAGGTCTATGAACCTTGCGATGCGCTCTATGATAGCCCCGAAGCCGCGCACCGGCTCGCCCAGGCCATCGCCGGGCAATCGCAGCCCGTCTCGCTGGACCGGATACCGGCGCAGTCGCTGCTCGTCCCCACGCTGCGCGCGGCGATGAAAGGGCGCGGACTGGTGTCGGTCCGGTCCGCCCTGCCCTGTCCCACGATCACGCTTGGACCGGCGTGGGAACACCCTGAAGACCAGTTCAACGCCGGCCGCCGTTCCGACTTCCGCCGCGCCGCGCGCAAGGCCGCGGCCATGGGTGCCGTGACCTACGAGGTCCACGCGCCCGATCCAGACACCTTCGACCGCTGGTTCGACGAGGCGCTCGATGTCGAACTGCATAGCTGGAAGAAGGAGGCAGGGACGGCCATGGCCAGTGATCGGGCCAAGGCCGATTTCTTCCGAGCCTTCTTCCGCGCCGCCAGTGCCGCCGGCACGTTCCGCGTCGCCTTCGTGCGCATCGATGGACAGCCGGCCGCCATGCAGCTTGCGATCGAGCACGCCGCGCGCTTCTGGCTGTTCAAGATCGGCTACGACGAACGCTTCGGCAAATGTTCACCGGGAACGCTGCTGATGCTGCACACGCTGCGATACGCCGCCTCGCGCGGGCTGATCGCCTACGAACTGCTCGGCAATATCGAGCCGTGGATCTCCGAACTGTGGACGCGCGATCACCACGAGTGCGTGCGGCTGCGCACCTATCCGTTCTCCATCGCCGGGCTGACGGCGCTGGCCGTGGACGGCGGCGATTGGCTGCGCCAGCGCCTGTTTCCCGAAACCGGTGCCTGATGCGCGGCGTGAAAGCCGCCCTGCGTGACGCGCGCTATGCCCTTCCCGGCCGTCTGGGGCGCCTGCTGCCGGCGCCGGATGCGCGATCCGTCGCGCGGCTGGCGCGGCGGCTCGAACGGCGCGGGATCGGGGTAACAACGGGTTACATCCCGGGGCCGGACGCGGAACCCGCTGCCGTGGCGGCCAAGAACACCGCCGCCATCGCGCTGCTCGCGAGCCAGGGCGGCGCGCCCTATCTCTCGGCCAAGCTGCCCACACTGGCGTTCGACGAGCCCGCCTTCGCCGCCATCGCGCAGGCCGCGAGCACCGCCGCCATGCCTTTCCTGTTCGACGCGCATGCGCTGAAGGACGCGGAACCGATCCACGGATATCTGGCGGCCCTGCTCCCGGAACAGCCAGGCACCGGCTGCGTCCTTCCCGCACGCTGGCGGCGCAGCCTGGACGATGCGGCGCGCCTGCGCGACACCACCGCCCGCTTGCGCCTCGTCAAGGGCGAATGGGCCGATCCCGATTGGCCGGATTGCGACATGGACCACGCCTATCGCGCGCTGGTGGAAACGCTGGCCGGTCGAACCGCCCCGGTATCCGTGGCCACGCACAAGCCGGAGCTGGCGGACCATGCGCTGCGCACCTTGCGCGCCGCCGGCACGCCGTGCGAACTCGAACAGTTGCGGGGGCTGCCGATGCGGCGCACCATGGCCATCGCGCGAGCGCAGGGCGTGCCGGTCCGCGTCTATATCCCGTTCGGCGAAGGGTGGTGGCCCTATGCGCTCGACAAGGCGCTCGCCCGCCCGTACCTGCCGCTGTGGATGCTGCGCGACCTGATCGGCTGAAACGCCCTACTTTTGATCCGCATCCACGCGCTTGTAGTCCTCCTGGATGGCCTTGGGCACATCCTCGAAGCTGTCCCACGGCAGCGGCTTGTGCAGTTCCATCGACCAGCGCTCGAGCCACTCGATCCCGTCCTTGCCGCTATAAGGATCGGGCGTGCGGTACGCCGGATCACGCATCGCCTGGTCCAGCGAGACCGGACGCAGCCGCTGGCGCTTCAGGATCGCGGCCAGTTCGTCCATGCTGTCGGCATTGAGCCGCGTGGCGTGCAGCAGCATGACGTAGGGTATATCGCGGCCGAACAGCGCACGCGATGCCGAACGATACCAGCCGATCGTCCGTTCGGTATAGGCGAGGTAGGTGGCGCGGATGCGCTGCCGGCGGGGTTCGTCGTGCCGCGCGATGGCGTCGTCGTAAGGCTCGGCGAACTCCCAGTCGTCCGCGTCGATGGTGACCGGAGCGTTGCGGTAGCCATGCTCGGTCAGCCACTGCTCGATCTCGCGCTTGACCGCTTCGGGCGATCCGGTCTCCAGATAGGGGTAGCGGAACCAGCGCGGCCGGCGATGGCGTTCGGCGAGCAGTTCGCGAATGACCGGCTCGCCGCGCGCGATGTCCGCGATATAGGCCCGCCCCCCGATCTGGTTCGGCGAATTGTGCGAGAAGGTGTGGTTGCCCAGGTCCATCCCGGCATCAAGCCAGCGCCGCAGGTTGGCGATCTGGCGCGGTCGGTCGAGCGCCAGCTTGCCTTCGTTGACGAAGCCCGTCGCGGGGAAATGATAGTGTCGCAGGCCGCGCAGGATCATCACGTTGATGTAATCGACATAGGGCTGGCTGTTGAGCTGGGTCAGGCCGGGCAGATCGTCGAACGTCAGCGCGATCGTGCCACGCGGCGGGCGCGCGGGCGCTTGCGGCGCGGGCTTGGCGGCGGCATTCGGCAAGACGTTCGGCAGAGCATGGGCATTGGGCGCGGCACGAACGACCGGCGCCGCCAGCACCAGCAGCGCCAGCGATGGCAGGAACAACAGGAACTTGCGCATTGGCTTCCTCTGTCGGCGGGCGGTCCCCCGGTAGCGCTCTAGCGCGACAATCGGGGATGCGCCACTCGCGCCGGGTTTCGTATGCCCGGCGGTCCGATCCAAATAGGATCGATCACACCATGTCGGCCGGGCGCACCAGCCGGTCGAACGTGGCTTCGTCCACCAGCCCCAGCGCCAGCCCCGCCTCGCGCAGGGTCAACCCTTGCGCGTGCGCGTGCTTGGCAATCTTGGCGGCGTTGTCATAGCCGATCGCGGGCGCCAGCGCCGTCACCAGCATCAGCGACCGGTCGACCAGTTCGGCAATGCGCCCGGTGTTCGGCTCGATGCCTTCCACGCAGCGTTCCGCGAAGCTGTCCATGCCGACGGCGAGCAGGTGGACGGACCGCAGCACGGCCGCGCCGATCAGCGGCTTGAACACGTTGAGTTCCAGATGGCCCTGCAAGCCGCCGACCGTCACCGCCTGATGGTTGCCGATCACTTGCGCGGACACCATCGTCAGCATCTCGCACTGCGTGGGGTTGACCTTGCCAGGCATGATCGAACTACCTGGCTCGTTGGCCGGCAGGTCCAGTTCCCCCAGCCCCGAACGCGGACCGGACCCGAGCAGGCGGATATCGTTGGCGATCTTGGTCAGCGCCACCGCCAGCGTGCCCAGCGTGGCCGAGAACTGCACCAGCGCATCGTTCGATGCCAGCGCCTCGAACTTGTTGGGCGCGGTCACATAGGGGCGGCCGGTCAGCGCCGCGACTTCGGCGGCGAAGTCCTCGCTGAACCCTTCGGGCGCGTTCAACCCTGTGCCCACGGCCGTGCCGCCCTGCGCCAGACGGAGCAGAAAGGCCTCCGCATCGCGCAAGCGGCGATAGGCATCGCGCAACTGCTGAACATAGCCCGAGAATTCCTGGCCCAGCGTCAGCGGCGTGGCATCCTGCAGATGGGTTCGGCCGATCTTGACGATACCCTGCCATGCCTCCGCCTTGACCGTCAGCGCGCCGCACAGCCGGTCGAGCGCGGGAATCAGATCATCGTTCAGGGCCTGCACCGCCGCGATATGCAGCGCGGTCGGAAAGCTATCGTTGGACGATTGCCCGCGATTGACGTGATCGTTGGGGTGGACCGGGTTCTTGCCGCCGCGCGTTCCCGTCAGGATCTCGTTGGCGCGCCCGGCGATCACTTCGTTGACGTTCATGTTCGATTGGGTGCCGCTGCCGGTCTGCCAGATGACCAGCGGAAACTGATCGTCGTGCCGGCCCGCGATCACTTCGCCTGCCGCCGTGCCGATCGCGTCGGCCAGTCCGGCATCCAGCCCGTGCCGCCGGTTCACCCGCGCCGCCGCCTGCTTGACCAGCGCCAGCGCGCGCACGATGCCCAGCGGCATCCTTTCCTGCATACCGAAAGGGAAATTCTCGACGCTGCGCTGGGTCTGCGCGCCCCAGTAGGCGGATGCGGGGACGGCGATTTCGCCAATACTGTCGGATTCAAGGCGCGTGGCGGTCATGGGATCACTCCGGAAGGGCGGCCTTATCCTACACCGGCTCGACAGCAAGGCCAGCCGGTGCGATGAAAACCGCGATGCGCCAATCCCTGACCGAACTTGCCGTTCCCACGCCTGGCCGCGGCCTTCACGAAATCACGCCCCAAGTCGCGGGCTGGGTCGCCGCGCAAGGGATCGAGACGGGGCTGCTCACCGTGTTCTGCCGGCATACCTCGGCCTCGCTGTGCATCCAGGAAAATGCCGCGCCCGAAGTGCGTGGCGACGTGGTGCGCTGGCTCGACCAGCTGGCCCCGGAGAATGCGGGCTATGCCCATGACGACGAAGGGCCGGACGACATGCCGGCGCACCTGAAGGCAATCCTGACCGGCGTTTCGTTGTCGATCCCGATCGCCGGCGGACGCCCAGCGCTCGGCACATGGCAGGGCATCTATCTGGTCGAACACCGCCGGGCACCGCACCGCCGCAAGGTGGTGCTCCACCTGATCGGAGCTTAGGGTCCTGACCCTGGGCACATCGGAGTTATCCGCGCTTCATGGTGTCGCACGGATGCGCTAACGCGGGGCCAACCTGATCCGGAGGCCCCGATGTCCGCCCTTCTTCGCGCTACCGTTGCTGCAGCGCTGCTGCTTTCCCCCGCCGCCGCCATCGCGCAGGAAAGCGCCGCGCCCGCAGCGAGCGCAAGCCCCGCTCTGCCGCCCGTCGATCCCGCGCGGCTACAGGCCGCCACCGCCACGGTCGACCACATCTTCCCGGCCGGCACCTATGCCAAGATCATGAACGGCACGATGGACACCATCGTCCGGCAATCGGTCGACAGCATGACCGCGCTGCCGATGCGCGATCTCGTTGGCCTGGCGGGCCTGAAGCCCGAGGAAGCGGCCAAAGTCGGCAAGGGCACCATGGCCGAAGTCATGGCCATTCTTGATCCCGCCTTCCGCCAGCGCACCGATCTTTCCATGACCGTGATGCGCGACGAGATGATCACGATGATGACCCAGTTCGAGCCGGACATGCGCGCAGGGCTGGCCGAAGCCTATGCCCGCCGTTTCTCCGCCGCCCAGCTCGACGAGTTGAACCGCTTTTTCACCACGCCCACGGGCAGCGAATATGCCAGCAATTCGATGACACTGTTCATGGACCCGGCCGTCATCGGCCGGATGCAGGCGCTGCTGCCGCAGATCATGCGCCAGATGCCGGCGATGATCCAGAAGATGACCGCCGCCACCGCGAACCTGCCCAAGCCGCGCCGCTATAGTGACCTGACAGCGGCGGAACGCGCGCAGCTTGCCAGGCTGCTCGGCCTCAACGAAGCCGATCTGGCAGGGCGCCAGCCGCGCAAGGGCCAGTAGAGCAAAGCACCGTCGCGCGTTCAGTCCGCGGGGTTGTACTTCGCCAGGAACACGTCGAGCCGGTCCAGCCATTGCTGCATGTTGGCGCTGGTCGAAAAGCCGTGGCCTTCGCCTTCCAGCGTATAGAACTCATAGGGTTTGCCGGAGAACTTGAGCGCGTCGGCAAACAGTTTCGACTGCTTGTAGGGCACGCGCTGGTCCTCGGTTCCGTGCATCATCAGCACCGGCACCCGCAGGCGATCCAGCGTGAACAGCGGCGACACGGTCCTGAGATCGAACGTTTCCTCGCCCTGCACCGTGCGCCGCCAGTCCTTGCGGTACCGCTTGCTGACCTTGAACGCGATCTGGAACTTGAGCTGGCGCGGAAGGTCCGAAACGCCGGCGAAGCTGGCCGCGCAACGATAGCGTTCGGGATTGCGCGTGGCGCCCCACAAGGCGGCATAGCCGCCATAGGAAGCACCGATCAGGCACACCCGCTTGGGATCGATCGTGCCGTCCTTGGCCAGCCAGTCCATCCCGTCGTCGAGATCGTCCTGCATGGCCCGACCCCACTGGCCCTCGCCCTTCTCGTAGAACGCCTTGCCATAGCCGCCGGACCCGCGAAATTCCGGCTGGAGCACCGCGTAGCCGCGATTGGCCAGGAACTGCACTTCAGGATCGAACGTGCCATCGTCGCGGATGTCGTAAGGCCCGCCGTGCGGCAGGATCACCAGCGGCAGGTTCTTCGGGTCCCGCCCTGCCGGCAGGGTGAGATAGGCGGGCACCTCAAGACCATCGCGCGCCTTGTAGTGCACGTAGCGGGTAGGCACGAGGTCGGCGGAACGCAGCTTCTCGTTCACGCGTGCCAGAAGCATCATCTTGCCCGCGTCCTGCCGGTACAAATAGTATTGCCCGGCGTTGCTGGACGACCCGAGATGGATCATCAGCACGGAATCGTCGCGGCTGCGCGAAACGATCGAGGCCTGCATGCCGCCGACCGCCTTGTCGATCGCATCCTGCACATCGTGCATGGTCTTGTCGAACCAGTGCACCCGGGGCCGGTCGTCGGTGTACCATGCGGCCAGCGGGTTCGCGCCGTCGATCGAGGTATCGAAATCGTCGATGTCGTTCGACACGTTGTCGAGGATCAGTTCGCCCCGTTCGCGCGTGGCGAAGTTGAAGCGATAGAGCGCATACCGCCCGGTCGCCTCGTTGTTCATGATCCGGTAGCCGAGATCGCTGCCCTGGTAGATGCGGAACGCATCGAAGCCGGCGTCCTCGTCCCCCTGTTTGGCCTTCACCACCGTATGAAACGATTCCGTGGCGTTTGGGCGGTAGATCATCGTCCAGCGATCGCCCGACCAGCCGAAGCCGGCGCGGACCACGCCCTGTTCATCGGCGTACCAGTCCCAGATGTCGGTGCGGGCCTGCACGACCTGCTTCTGGCGGTTGGTCGCCAGATTGACGGTGAACACGGACGGGTAGTCATAGATCGTGCTCTGATAGGCCAGCAGGATCGACTGCCCTTCGGGATCGATCCAGAGCACGTCATCGCCGACCAGCCCTTCCTCCCGGCCGCCGATGAAGCGGGTCTTGCCGGTGGTGATGTCGAACGCCACCAGCCGCGTCTGCCAGGCATCGTCGCCGTCCCACGGCACCGATTTGCCCATGCTTATCAGGATCGTGCCGTTTCCGGCCCAGCGATACCAGTTGAGATCGTATTCGTTCCCCAGGTCCATGATCCGGGGATTGTTCTCGCCGATCTTGATGACTCCGATGCAATCCTTGCCGGCCACGTTCATCCGCGCCACGATCTGCGTGCCGTCGGGCGAGAGCTTGGGATTGCTGAGGAACGGCTGGTTGGCCAGCACGCCCGTCTCGATGCGCGGGGGGCGTGGCTGCGCGGCCGGTGCGGCATCCGCTTGCGCGTGAGCCGGCACCCCGGCCGCGAGCATGATCGTGGTTGCCGCCGCGGCCAGCCAGCGCCTGTCAAACATCGAAATCCCCCGGTTAGAAGCCCCGCCCCACCGCGAATGAGGCAAAGGAAAGCGCCGCCGTCAATTCTCTTTCCCGGTTACATCTCCATGAAATAGCGCAAGAATGGACGTTCCCATACGAAACGCCCCCTCCCGGCCGGCGGGAGAGGGCGTTCGTTCAAGGGCCGGCGTTTGAGGGCCGGGAGCGGCGTCCGGTTCAGGAGACGCTGAAGTTCAGTGCGCCATCGCCTTCGTCGATCCGCACGGTGCTGCCGTCCGGGATCTCGCCGCCCAGCAGCTTTTCCGCCAGCGGGTCCTGCAGGTAGCGCTGCACCGCGCGCTTGAGCGGCCTTGCGCCATAGACGGGATCGTAGCCGACGCGGCCCAGCCAGCGCTTGGCGGCGTCCGTCAGGTCGATCGCGATCTTGCGGTCCTTGAGCAGGCCGGCGACGCGCGCCACCTGGATTTCGACGATCGGCGCCATGTGTTCCTGGCCCAGGCGGTGGAACAGGATGATCTCGTCCAGCCGGTTCAGGAATTCCGGCCGGAAGTGCGCGCGCACCACTTCCATCACCTGCGGTTCGACCGAAGTGACGTCCTGCCCTTCCTCAAGGTTGGCGAGGTACTGGCTGCCCAGGTTCGAGGTCAGGATGATCAGCGTGTTGGTGAAATCCACCACGCGCCCCTGCCCGTCGGTCAGCCGGCCATCGTCCAGCACCTGCAGCAGCACGTTGAACACGTCGCTGTGCGCTTTCTCGACCTCGTCGAACAGCACGACCTGGTACGGCCGCCTGCGAACCGCTTCGGTGAGAACACCGCCTTCATCGTAACCAACATAGCCCGGAGGCGCGCCGATCAGGCGGCTGACGGAGTGCTTCTCCATGAACTCGCTCA
>NZ_DDFB01000117.1:65438-65562 GCF_002336885.1 Novosphingobium sp. UBA1939
GCCGGTTCGGGTCCTGCAGCCCGGCACGGGCGCGCCGCACCGCCTTGGACACGGCCACGACCGCGTCCTTCTGGCCGATCACGCGGCGGCCAAGCTCCTCCTCCATGTGGAGCAGCTTCTCGCG
>NZ_DDFB01000117.1:65571-65832 GCF_002336885.1 Novosphingobium sp. UBA1939
TCTTGTCGACCGGCACGCCGGTCCACTTGCTGACCACGGCGGCGATGTCCTCGGCCGTCACTTCCTCGCGCAGCAGGGCGTTCTCGGACTGGGTATGCGCGTCGGCCAGCTGCTTCTCCAGCTCGGGAATGCGGCCATAGGCCAGCTCGCCCGCCTTGCCGAGATCGCCCTGGCGCTGCGCCTGCTCCAGTTCCATCCGCGCCGCGTCCAGCGCTTCCTTGATCTTGCCCTCGGCGGCGATCTTGTCGCGCTCGTTCTGCC
>NZ_DDFB01000006.1:0-19318 GCF_002336885.1 Novosphingobium sp. UBA1939
CAGGCCATCTTCATGCCATAGGGCGCATCGGGAAACTTCATGCCCTGCACCGTGCGCGATGGCACGTTCTTGAGCACGACAGAACGCCCGCCGATCAGGTTGGCCGATCCCGGCAGGATCTGCAGCGTGGTGACGCCGCCGTTGGCCAGCGCGCGCGAAAAGCCGGGGTCCTGCGGCCAGACGCTGTGTTCGGCCCAGACCTGCGGCGTGGTCGGGCTGGTCATCTCGTTGCCGTCCTGATGGGCATCGACCCCGGGGCTGGGATAGACGCCCAGGTGGCTGTGAATGTCGATCACGCCCGGCGTCACGAACTTGCCCGTGCCATCGATCCGGCGATAGGTGGCCGGCACCGCCAGCGCGGCATCGCCGACCGCCTGGACCTTGCCGTCGGCGACCAGCACGGTGCCGTTGTCGATCCGCCCGCCGGCACCATCGAACACCGTCGCGCCGACGATGGCGACCGGCTCGCCCGGATAGGCGCGATAGGTGGAGGGGTAGGGATTTTCATTCCAGGCGGGCGCGGGCGCGGTCTTCTCGTCCTTCGATTTCGCCAGCCCGGCGCTGGTGCCCAAGGGCAGAGCCAGCGCCAGCGCCAGGCCTGCCAGGGCGTGCCCCACCGTTCTTCCCATTCGCCGCGTCATGCGTTTCCCCACCGTTATCCCCACTGTCCCTTACTGCACCCCGTGCATCAGTCGCTTGAGCGGCACGGCCAGCAGCAGCAGGACCACGCCGATGACAGCCGAAACTTCGCCGATGGTCTGGAACACACCGACATAGGTCTCAAGGCTGACCTTGAGATTGGTCACCTCGCCGCCCACCGTCTCGACACTGGCGAACTGCGCGACAACACCTGCAACATACTGCGCGACCGCGATGGAAAGATACCAGGTTCCCATCATCATGCCCACGATACGCGCGATCGAAAGCTTGGTGACCATCGATAGGCCCACTGGCGAAATGCACAGTTCCGCCATCGAATGGATCAGGTAGAGCCCGGCGAGCCACCACAGCCCGACCTTGAAGTTGCCATCGGCAAACTGCGCGCCCCAGACCAGGAACAGAAAACCCAGGCCCACGCCGATCAGCGCTATGCCGAACTTGACCGGGATGCCCGGTTCCAGTCCGCGCCGGGAAAGGGCGCCCCACATCATCGAGAACAGCGGCGCGAGCGCCACGATGAAGAAGGCATTGAAGAACTGCGTCTGCCCGGCGGTGATCGAAAACAGGCCGAATACGCTCATGTCGGTGTTGCGATCGGCAAACAACGTGAGCGAGGAGCCCGCCTGCTCGAACAGCGTCCAGAACACCGTGTTGAAAGTGATGAGCACCATGGCCGCAACCATCATCTGGAACTCGCGCGCATCGCCGTTACGCCACGACCAGAACAGGATGCCGGGCACGGCGACGAGGAACGTGCCGAACATGATTTTGCCCATGATCGGCAGGCTGGCGATATAGCCCAGCAGGCCGGCGCTTTCGGGCGGCTTCACATAGGCCATGAGATTGGCGAACAGCAGATATGCCAGCGGCACCGCCGCCAGTGCGCCGATATAGACCAGGGCATCGCGCGACGGGTCGGCGTCCGCCGGCCGTTCGCCGAAGCCATCGAGCTTGCCGCCATCGAACTGGAACAGCAGCCACGCGACTCCCATGCCGGCCGCGGCAAGCGCAAAGCCCGCCCACCAGCCCAGCCCACCCCATGAGCCCATGCCGACGGCCAGCAGCGGGCACAGGATCTGCGAGAACAGCGAGCCGAGGTTGATGCCCATGTAGAAGATGGTGAAGCCGGCATCACGCCGCAGGTCGCCCTGCGCATAGAGTTCCCCCACGATGGTGGCGATATTGGGCTTGAAGAAGCCATTGCCGACCGTGACAAGCGCTAGACCGAGGATCAGGAAGAAGGTGAAGAGCGCGGAGCGTTCGCCGCCCGGTTCGAACTTGCCGGGAGCGATGCGGCGCGCCTCGCTGCCGTCGGCGCGCAACAGCGAGATCGACTTGTCTTCGTTGCCCTTGATCTGCAGCGCCGCGCCCTGATCGCTGACATACTGCTTGCGGGCATCGCCGGTCCCGGAAACCGTTACTTCATAGCGCTGCCCATCGATCAGCGCGAAGGGCTTGGCCGCGCCGCCGCTGCTGGAGAGGCACAGCACGACATAACCCAGGCTCATCAGGATCGCGCCGAACTTGACCGAGCGCTTGGAGCCGAGAAAGCGGTCGGCCATCAAGCCGCCAATCAACGGGGTGAGATAGACCAGCGCGGTGAAGCCGCCATAGATGCCGGTCGTCGTGGTATCACTGAACAGGAAATGCTGCGCGAGATAGAGCGTCAGCAGCGCGCGCATGCCGTAGTAGCCGAACCGCTCCATCGCCTCGGTCGTGAACAGGCGGGCGAGCTGGCGGGGATGGCCGAACCAGCTGGCATCCGCCGTACCGGAAACGGGCGGCGGCGCATCGTGTGAAACTGTCATCGGGGCAATGCTCTCCACAAACCGTCGGGGCGCCGGCCGCGGCGCGGCGCCGGCGTCGTCCATGGCGCGCAAACTAGCGTCAAATGCCGGCAAGAGAAGAAACTAATCGCACGCGAAACCAGTTCGACACGATCATGCGGCGCGCAACCGGCCGCCTCCGCACACGCCGCGCGCGAACCGGTGATGCGCGACATAATATTGCGCTGGAAAAGTGCACAGAACGCCCGCCGCATACCGTTTGCGTGCCAAGCTGTATTATGCCACTAGATCACCATGAGCATGGCCAGCCGCCCCGTCTACCTCAAGTTGCGCGACCAGATCGCCGCCGCCATTATCGAAGGCCGCTACCCGGATGGGGCCATGCTGCCGTCCGTCCGCGCGTTTGCCGCCGAGCAGGGCGCCAACCCGCTGACAGTAGCCAAGGCCTACCAGCAGTTCCAGGACGAAGGGCTCGTTCATGTGCAGCGCGGGATCGGCATGTTCGTCGCTCCGGGCGCGGCGCGAATCCTGCTCGAACGCGAACGGCAGGCCTTCCTGAGCGACGAATGGCCCCACATCGCCAGCCGAATCCGGCGGTTGGGGCTGGATGCGGACGCTTTATTGCATGAAAACGCCCCTGAATCGGTCAAATAGCACCATTTCGCAACGGTTCCCTCACAATCGATAGATTGTGCAGCAACGCGCTGTCTGGCAAAATCCCCGACCACGTCATCGATGGGGGTCGATATGACGCGGGAAAGCGGTTTCGCTTTCTTCTTGGGGATGCCGTCAGGCATCGGCGGAGGGTAGGTATGATCAGGTCTGAATTGCTGCAGGAACTGGGGCGGGAAAGCCCCGGTCTCCGTGCCGAGGAAATCGAGCGGGTCGTCGACGTGTTCTTCGACGAGATCGCCAAGCGCCTTGCCGAAGGCGGCCGGGTGGAACTGCGCGGTTTCGGCGCCTTTTCCACGCGGGAACGGGAAGCCCGCAAGGGCCGCAATCCGCGCACCGGCGAAGCGGTGGACGTGCCGGACAAGCGCGTGCCCTATTTCAAGCCCGGCAAGGAAATGCGCCAGCGCCTTAACGCGGACTGACCCGGCCGGACCGGATGAAGCATGGTCCGGCGCGCGATCCAGCGACGCCGGACCGGCTTCCAGCAAACCCGCTCCTCCCGAACATAATCGGCGGACTGCATTGCGGCGGTGGTGCCGTTGTGCCAATCGCTCCATCACCCATTCGGCGGACGTGGCGGAATGGTAGACGCAGGGGACTTAAAATCCCTTGGGCATAGCCCGTGCGGGTTCGAGTCCCGCTGTCCGCACCATTTCCGAGATATTTCATCCGCCTAGGTAATTGTGCTGATGAAATAATCTGGGATCGAACGGCGTCATGGTAACCGCCCGGAAAGACTTTGCACGCTATTGAACTCGTCGGTCAGGGCGCCTGTGCGCCCGGCGCGAATACCAACAGATAGCGTACAAGGGGACAGGGCTTGGCCCAGGAACACGATCTGCCGACGCCTCCGCGTCAGGACATGCAGACCCTGCCTGTCGGCGCCGAACTGCGCGCCGCCCCCCGCTTCACGCTGCTGATCCGCGCCGCCAAGCTGATCGCCGATGGCCGCGAGTTTCTGTGCATCATCCGCGACGCTTCGGCCACCGGCCTCAAGGTTCGCCTGTTCACGCCGCTGCCCGAGCACAAATCGCTGATGGTCGAACTGGGCAGTGGCGAACGCTATCCGATCGAAGTGGTATGGGCCGCCGACGACCACGTTGGCGTGCGCTTTGTGGAAACCATCGACGTCGAGCGGCTGCTCCACGAGAACCAGGGCAACCACGCCAAGCGGCAGGTGCGGCTGCGCATCGCGCTTGAGGGTCTGCTCTATTCGGGCGGGGAAACAGTCCCGGTTTCGTTCGACAACATCTCGCAGCAGGGCGCGCGCATCGAAAGCGAGAAGTGGCTGCTCATCAACGAGCTGGTGCGGATCGAAACAAGCGCGCTGCCGCCGATCTACGCCAAGGTCCGCTGGCGCAATCACCCGCATTACGGCCTGCTGTTCGAGCAGACCTTCAAGCTCGATGAACTGGCGCGCATTTCCGCCACGCTGCAGCCGGCCCCGGATGCGCAGCAGGCGCCCGACAGCGGCGATTCGGCCAGCCGCGCGGGCTGAGAAATTCGCGCGGTGAACCCTCCCGTTTCGGAGGGGTCGTTAACTACCCCTTAGCCAATTTCCTTCATTTCCTGTGGCAGAGAAACCGCGTGGACGGGGAAATATGATGGTTAACGTAGGGTGCCCTTCGGTTGGTTCCAGCCAGCAATACGATGTCGATGTCGCGATCATCGGTGCCGGACCCGCCGGACTCACCGCCGGATATCTTCTTTCCAAGCAGGGCTACAGCGTGGCCGTGATCGAAAAGGACACGCGCTACGTCGGTGGCATCAGCCGCACCGTCGAACACGACGGCTATCGCTTCGACATTGGCGGGCACCGCTTCTTCTCGAAAAGCAAGCAGGTCGTCGACCTGTGGAACGAGATCCTGCCCGACGATTTCATCCAGCGCCCGCGCATGAGCCGCATCTACTACGAGGGCAAGTTCTACAGCTATCCGCTGCGTGCGTTCGAGGCGCTGTGGAACCTCGGCATCGTGCGCTCCACGCTGTGCATGGCCAGCTTCGCCAAGGCCAAGGCCTTCCCGAAAAAGATGGTCAAAAGCTTCGAGGACTGGACCACCAACCAGTTCGGCTGGAAGCTCTATTCGATCTTCTTCAAGACCTATACCGAGAAGGTCTGGGGCATGCCCTGTGACGAGATGAGCGCCGACTGGGCCGCCCAGCGCATCAAGGGCCTGTCGCTGGGCGCCGCGGTGCTTGATGGCCTCAAGCGCAGTCTGGGGCTGAACAAGCGGCCGAATGACGGCATGCAGACCAAGACCCTGCTGGAAACGTTCCGCTATCCGCGCCTCGGCCCCGGCATGATGTGGGAAGCCGCGCGCGACAAGGTTGTCGCTGCGGGCAGCCATGTGCTGATGGGCCACGCGATGAAGCAGCTGGCCAGCGATGGCCAGGGTGGCTGGCGCCTTTCCGCCACCCGCGTCGACGCCGATGGCACGGTGCAGGGCGAAACGCTGATCCGCGCCCGCCATGCGATCAGTTCCGCGCCGATGCGCGAACTGGCCACGCGCCTGCATCCGCTGCCCGCCACCACGCTGGAAGCCAACCGGCTGCGCTATCGCGATTTCCTCACCGTCGCCCTGAAGATCCGTTCGGAAGACCTGTTCCCCGACAACTGGATCTACATCCACGACAGCAAGGTGAAGGTCGGCCGCATCCAGAACTTCCGTTCGTGGTCGCCCGAGATGGTGCCGGACGAATCGGTCGCCTGCGTCGGCCTCGAATACTTCTGCTTCGAAGGCGACGACCTCTGGGCCGCGTCGGACGAGGCGCTGATCGCACTGGCGACGAAGGAAATGGCCATTCTTGGCCTTGTCCGCCCCGAACAGGTCATCGGCGGCGTGGTCGTGCGCCAGGAAAAGGCCTATCCGGTCTATGACGACGAATATGCCGCCAATGTCGCCGCGATGCGGGCCGAACTGGAAGCGGCCTATCCCACGCTGCACCTTGTGGGCCGCAACGGGATGCACCGTTACAACAACCAGGATCACGCGATGATGACCGCGATGCTCACGGTCGAAAACATCATCGCCGAACGCCGTGTCTATGACATCTGGTGCGTGAACGAGGACGCCGAATACCACGAGGCGGGCGACGAAGGCGAACAGCAGGCGCTGCCCGCCGGCCGCGCGCCGCTGAGCGAGGATCAGGCCGCCGCGCTCGCATCGGTGCGCGATGTGCCGGAACGCATCCCCGCCACCGCGGAAGCACCCGTCTCGGGCAAGCCCGGCCGCCGCGCCGCCTGATCGCCCCGTCCTGATCGCCCCGTCCTGTTCGCCGCGCCCGCCTGAAGGATCGCCATCGATGACCGAGGTCGTGCTTCCGCTGTTCCATCGCCTGCGGCAGGCAACGCTGGTGCGTTACCTGCTGGCCAGCATCGGCGCGCTGGCGGTGGACATGGGATGTTTCCTGGCCCTGCTCGAAGCCGGCCTTCCCGCCATTGCGGCTTCGGCCATCGGCTATACCTTCGGCATCGCGGCCCACTGGCTGCTGTCCAGCCGCAAGGTTTTCGCGGACCAGGTGGCGATGGCTGGTCCCGCACGAACGCGCCAAAAGGCCATGTTCGTCGTTTCCGCCCTGATCGGGCTGGGGCTGACGACGGTGATCGTCGGCGCGTTCACGGCGGTCGGGATCGATCCGCGCGTCGCCAAGGTTACCGCCATCGTCGCCAGCTTCGCCACCACGTGGCTCCTGCGCAAGCGGGTCGTCTTCCGGTGAACGGACCGGGTTTCAAAGCCGCCATCCCCGGCCGGGGCCTGTTACCGACCACGGGCGCGATCCGTGGCGGGACGACGGCCGGCGGCATATCCGGCTTCGGCTGGCCGACCGTGGTCCGCGCCGTGCTTGTATGGCTCGTGCTGTGCGTCATCCTGTTCACCGCCACGCGCACCGCGATCGCCACGATGCGCTTCGCCGATCCGGACGATGCGCTGCGGCTGCTGGAAGTGCGCGATCTGCTGGGCGGGCAAAACTGGTTCGACGTCCACCAGTATCGCGTCGCCGCGCCCGAAGGCGTGCCGATGCACTGGTCGCGGCTGGTCGATATACCGATTGCCGGCCTGATCCTGCTGCTGCGCCCGCTGGTGGGCGCCGCTGGAGCAGAGACGGTCGCACTGGTCGCCGTGCCGTTGCTGACGCTGCTCTGCGCGCTGCTGCTGATCGCGCGCCTAGCCGTGCGGCTGTTCGATCAGGAAGTGGCCGGCATCGCCTGCCTGGTCGGCGCGATCGCGAGCCCCGTGCTGTTCCAGTTCATGCCGATGCGCATCGATCACCACGGCTGGCAGATCGTGCTGGCGCTGGCGGCCTTCAACGGCCTGACCGCGCGCGATGCGCGGCGCGGGGGCACGGTGGTCGGCCTCGCGCTGGCGGCGCAACTGGCGATCTCGATCGAAGGACTACCGGTCGCCGCGCTGTTCCTGGGCGTGTGCGCGCTACGCGGCCTGCGCAACCCCGGCGAACGCCACGCCTGGCTGGCCCATGCCGCCACCGCGCTGGCGCTCGGCTCGATCGCCCTGTTCCTGGGCACGCGCGGCCTGCTCGACCCGATCAACCATTGCGATGCGATATCGCCGGTGCATCTCGCGGTGTTTGTCTGGGGCGCCATCGGCGCCAACGCGCTGCGCCTGGCCGCGCCGCGCCCGCTGGTGCTGCAGATCGGCGCGCTGGCGGTGATCGGCGCGGGCGCGCTCGGCCTGTTGCTGCTGGTCGCCCCGCAATGCGGCACCGGCGCGTTCGCGGAAATGGACCCTGTCGTCCGTAAATACTGGTACAGCGCGGTCAAGGAAGGCCTGCCGGTGTGGAACATGCCGCCGCTGAACGCGGTGACGATGATCTTCACCCCGCTGTTCGGCCTGCTGGCGACGGCGTGGTACTGGCGCCGCGCCTCCTCCGCGCCGGAACGGCTGCTGTGGCTTGATCTCCTGCTCGTGCTGCTGGGCGCCTATGGCGTGGGCCTGCTGGTCGCGCGCGCTTCGGGCACCGCCTGCGTCTTTGCCGCCGTGCCGGTCGCCGCGCTGGTGCGCGATGGCATCACGGCCTTGCGTACACGCGGCGTTTCCGCGCGCATCGCGGGCTACGCCGCCGCCGCCGTGGTGCTGCTGCCCGCGCTGCCCGTGTTCCTGTGGAACGCGTGGAGCCCCGCCGGCCACGACAAGCCGGACACCGCCTTCCACGTCACCCGCTGCCAATATGCGCAGGCTGCCAGGGCGCTCGACAGGCTGCCCCCGACCGACCTGTTCGCGCCGCTCGACATTGGTCCCAATCTGCTGGTCTATTCACGCCACCGCGTGATCGCTACCGGCCACCACCGCGGATCGGCGGCCATGCGCGACGTGATCGATGCCTTTATCGGCACGCCCGAACAGGCGCACGCGATCGTCCGCCGCCGCCACGCGACGATGGTCGTGCTCTGTCCCGACATCAACGAGCCGCAGTATTACGCCGACGCAGCCCCGGACGGGCTCGCCGCGCGCCTGCTGAAGGGCAAGCCGCCCGCGTGGCTGCAACCGATCGATCCCGCGCCGGGTTCGCACCTGCGGTTCTGGCGCGTGGTGGATTGATCAGAGGACGGCGCGCGGACGGTGGCTTGAAAGAAGACGCCGGCCCGGTTTAGCCGCCGCCATCCAGCCGCTGTTGCGTCTGCGACCGATCGATCAGCATCTTGTCGGACCGGCGCTGGGCTTCCCATTCGCTCTTCCGCATGCAGATACGCTTGGCTCGTATGCGCGAGCCCAGTTCCGGAACCTTCTGACACACCATCGGGTCCGTATCCGCGTCCGCGTTGGCTGGTGTGGCCGTGGCGGCTTGTGCGGTTATCGTCAGAACTGTCCCGGCAATGATGGTAAACAGCATTTCACACCCGTTCAAAATCCATCGTACCCGGCACGGGCAGCGATGAAGTGCTATGCCCCGATGATGTCACCTTTTTATGTCGAATGCCACCGTTAGCCGGTCGCCGGTGAGAAAGGGGCGTGTCGAATGCCACATCTGTGACGGAAACAGCACAAGTCGGCCCGGCACCGGCTTTATCACCTTGATGGGCGCAAGACCCAGCTTCAGAGATGCGGGAGCCTCGCCGAGAACAAGGCAGCCATCGTCCTCGGGCAAGGCTTCCGGCAGCGAGACGTAGAACACGCCGCTGATCCAGCCTTGCGGATGATGGTGGCTTTCATGGAACCCGGCGTCGCGCAAGCGGACGGACCAGCTGCCGGCGAAGCGGGGGTCATGTTCGCGTGATTGCGCCAGAACGGGATGGCGGGGATCGGATGCCCCCAGCCCCCGCACGTGATCGGCGACCGCGGCGCGCACCTTTTCCCGCAAGGCCGAGATCCCGGAATCGATCCGCGCGAACAGGGGGCCGTCCGTCTGGGTGCCCTTGCGCACGGACTGGTTCATGAAGCGCCCCGCCCGCGCGTGCAGCATTTCCAGTTCGCGCTTCAGCGAATGCATCGCGGCGGCATCGCACGGCAGGTCGTACACCGTTATCAGGCCCGGCTGGCCTTCGAGCCATTCCGCCCTCGCATCGCCTGCCAGACGCCACGCGAGCGACGCGTAGGGCCAGAAGGCCTCCGCACCGGCCTTGTCCAGCCATGGTTCGATTTCCGCGCAGGCTTGCCCAACCTGCCCTGTCCGCAAGAGATGACGCGTGCGCCAGATGGCATGTTCGGGTTCCGTGCCCTGCCCCAGCCGGTCGAATACCGCCGCGGCGGAGCCGTGGTCACCCAGATCGTCCAGCAGCGCCGCCCGGCGCAACAGCAAGGTGGGTGTGGCGGCACACCGGGCCAGCGCCCGATCGACCGCGACAAGCCCCTCCGCATATCGTTCCCCGTCGGAAAGCAGGTCGATGGCAAGCACGTGCAATACTTCCGCCCGCGGGTGAACGGTCAGCGCGCGGTCGATGCTGGCCAGGGCCGAATCCGCCCGGCCGACAAGCATGGCCAGCTGGGCGAACTGGCGGTGCCCGTCCACCCAGCCGGCATTGCCCGAAAGCAAGGTGCCAAGCTCGTCGAGCGCCCGGTCGCCGTCCCCTTCCGCCAGACGCGCCGACGCGAGGCCCAGGCGCAGGTCCGGATCGGAGGGCGCAAGCGCAATCGCCTGCTCGAACAGGCGCACGGCGGGTACCCCCGCTTCCAGCGAGACATGCGCGAGCGCGTGCGCCAGCCGCGCGTCCGAGGGCGCGATGCGGCGGGCGGCCTGCAGCGCTTCCAGCGCCTCCTCGCGCCGATCGAGTTCCCGTCGCAGCAAGCCCAGGAAATGCAAAACGCGGGCATCGCGCGGATGTTCGCGCGCATAGGCTGCCAGCACAGGCTCCACCTGCGCCTCCTGCCGGTTGTCGAGCGCGCGCGATGCCAGCGCCAGAAGATCATCGGCCTCGTGCCTTGAACCGCCGCTCATCGCCTCAGCCCTCACAGATCGGAGCGCCGCGGAGCATCGACCACCTCCGTCGCGATCACGGCACTGACAGCACTTTGCTCCAGCTCGGTCAAACCGGGATGCCAGACGTCGAAGATCAGCACGACGCGCAGCCGATCCGACGGATTCATCGCTTCATGCTCGATCGTGTCGTCGAAGACGAAGGCTTCGCCTTCGCGCCAGAACCGCGTTTCCGCACCCACGCGGAACCAGCAACCGTCCGGCACGACCAGCGGCAGATGGCAGACGAGGCGCGCATTGTTCACGCCCACATGCGGGGGAATGGCCGTGTTGGGCGCCAGCAACGAAAACATCGCGTTGGGAGAAGCGCCGGCGATGTCCGGCTGCGGCAGGCGCCCCAGCAGTTCCATCGTCACGGGGCATTGGCCGGCGTTTTGCGCGACGGCCTGTCCCTGGCGCAACAGATGGATGGCCGTCCAGTCCCTGTTCCGGTTCAGGGGCCGCCATTGCGCCAGCGCTTCATGGTCCTGATACTGGATGTAAGGCAGCAGTTCGGACCGTTCCGATGCCATCGCCGTCCGCATTTCCTCGCGGATTGCGTCCGTTGCCGCTTCCAGATCCGAAAGCCACGGAAAATGTTCGTGCGGATGAAACTCCCGCTCCACAAGCCCGGGATAATGGAAATGGGTCGGTTCGCTGTGGAACACCTTCGTCTTGTGCAGGATGTTGTCGCGAAACCGGTTCATCCGCCAAAGGGTATCGCCGTCGGCGGCGGTCTCCTGCGCCCGGATGGCGTTGCGCATCATGTCTTCGCGCTGCCTTAGCCATGCGTCGCGGACCTTTTCCCCGGCCGTGACGACCGGCGTCAGAGTCGCTCCCAGATCGCCGGAGGGGCGCTGGGCCAAGGCTTCGTCCCAGGCCTGCCCGCAGTGGTCATCGCCCATTTGCTCCAGCAGGCTGGCGCGCAGGACCAGCGCCAGGAAATCCAGGGGCGCGAGCGCCAGCGCCTGTTGGACGGCGTCCAGCGCACGGCGCGGCTGACGCATGGCCCGGCGCAAACCGGCCAGTTGCAGCCAATGCGCTGGTGCCCCCCCGCCACCGGACAACGCTTGTTCCAGCACGCCGGCCCCGCCAGGCAGATCGCCCTGCCGGACAAGCGCATCGGCTTGCGCCAGAAGCCCGGGGTCCGGCGCAGCAGGCATCATGCGGATGCCGTCTCCGCCGAGGCCGGCCATTCGGGAACGCGCCCGTCGTCCAGCGAATAGCCGAACCGGTCGACCCACGGCCGGATCGTATCGAAGATCGGCGCCAGATGCCGCTCGTAACGCTTCCAGCGCCCCGCTGAGCGCTGGTACACCGGTTCGACCACTTGCGCATAACTGGCGGTCGACACCATGCCCCGCGCGCGCGCGGCCTCCCGGTGGTCGAGCCCCTCTTCCGGCCAGGCCAGGCCCAGCCAGTCGAACAGCGGACGCAGTTCGCGCGCCGTATCCTCTACCAGCCGTTCGTAAACCACCGTCCGCACAGGCAGGTCGAACAGCGCAAGCGTCCTCTCCCAGTGCGAGAAGGTGAGGTCATAGAGGCTGGCGGCATCCCGCAGATCGAGAAAGCTCGACATCGCGTTGTTGGTTCGGAAGTTCGTGAGGAAGCAGCTCAACAGCACATCGCACGGGTGGCGCATTGCAAGCACGAACCGCGCCTCGGGAAAAAGCCGGTGGATCGCCGCCGCCTGATTGGTATGGAGCGGCTGCTTGTCGACGATGACCATGCCCGGCGTCAGCCTGGTATGCGCGGCAACGCGTTCGAAGTAGCGCGCGCGCGCCGCCGCCAGTACCACGGCGTCCGCCTGCGCCATACCGGCAAGCCCGCCCAGTTCCTGCTCGATTTCCACAATGAAGGGCTGCTCTTCCAGCACCACTGTCGTGGGGTCGGTCATCAGCATCGTATCAAGCAGCGTGGTGCCGGAACGCGGGAATCCGCCAAGGAAGATCGGCGCGGGATAATCACCGGGCTCGGGATCGAACGGCGTCCAGGTGCGGACCCAATCCGCCGTCAGGATCGCCGTGTTGGCGGCAACGCCGCCGCGGTATTTCGCCGCACGGCCGGTGGGATCGCTGGGATCGTCGCGCCAGAAGGCGTTCATTGCCTCGAACGCCTCGAACGCCTCGTCATAACGGCCCAGGCGGTCCAGCATCAGCCCGCGCAAATGCTCGCGCCAGGCGCCGGAAACGACATCGCCGGCACGCTCCAGCGCAACCAGCGCATCGTCGTTGCGGCCCGCGCGCTTCAGGCGCAGCGCGTCGATGAAATCGATGGGCGGACCGTCGATCCCCACCGCGATCGCGCGCGCGCGCAGCGGTTCCAGATCGGCCTCGCGATTGACGCGCTCGTATACCGAGGCAAGCCCTACATAAGCCGGGGCGTGTCCGTTATCGATCGCTATGGACGTTTCGTAGGCGCGTTCCGCATCCTCGTAGCGATTGATCCGGGCGGCCTCCAGCCCGAATTCGCTTTGCAGCGCCGCATCCTGCGGCGCACGACCGGCGGCATCGCGCAAGGCCTCGAACGCGGCGGTGTCATATCCGGCGCGCCGATAGAGGCCGTGCAGCGCCAGTAGCGGCGCGGGATCCTCAGGCACCGCCAGCGCGGCATCCCGCAACAGGGTTTCAGCCTCGTTGACCTCGCCCACCTCCATCAACGAATTGCCCAGGTTTACTCGTATCGGCTGGGAATCCGGCGCAAGAGCCAGCGCCTTTTTCAACGCCGCCGTCGCCGCGTGATGATCACCGACGTCGGACAGCGCATTGCCCAGGTTGTTCCAGGTGCTCCAGTCTTCGGGCTGTTCGGCGACGACGATCCTGTACAGCTCGATCGCGCGCGGCGCATCGCCGGCTTCCTGGGCAAGCGCGCCACCCAGACGCGCAAGCCGCAGCGAGCGATCGCCCCGCGCGGATTGAGCATCGCACAGCTGCAGCGTTTCCGCGGCCCGGCCGGTACGGAAAAGGCATTCCGCAAGGTTCGCGCGTGCCGCGATATCATCCGGCCGCGCGCGCAACGCCGCGGTCAGATAGTCCGCCGCCCGTGCATATTGGCCACGGTGCATTTCGACGGCGCCGGCCAATCCCGCCAGAACCGGGTCTCCCGCATGGGCAACCCACGCGGATGCCGCCAGCGTAGCCGCGGCATCGAGGCGCCCCGCCCGCGCGTGCGCCGCGATCTGCTGCAATGTCTGGGGCGAAGCGGAAACTGCCATCAATCAAATCCTGCCGTCTTCAGGACACGCTGTCCATAAACGTAAAAAAGGTGGCGGCTTCCCGATGGAAGCCGCCACCCTCATCATTCGGATCGGAAACCGATCAGAAGTCCAGCGTGATGCCGGTGTAGATGTAGCGTCCGAGCGAGTCGTACACGCCCGGATAGGTGTTGCCGTTGCAGTACGTACCGCTGCAGGCGCTGGCGCCGAACGCACCCGAGCCCGAGGTAACCAGCGGCGGCTCCTTGTCGAACAGGTTCGTCGCACCCAGGCGCCACGTGTAGTGGTTGCCGATACGGGCGGTGAGCGACAGATCGAAGTAGCTCTGCGAACCGATATGCGAGTTGAAGTTGTAGTAGTTGCTGTTCAACGACGCGCTCGGGTTCTTGTACTCGACGTCGACGCCGCCGTAGAAGCGCCACTGGCCCGACAGCGTGATGCCGTTCGGCATCGCCCAGGTGAGGCGCGCCTTGTGGCGCCACTTGGGCTGCGGCACGCCGCAGGTCGGTCCGTAGTAGCCCGCGCAATCATACAGCGCGGTGAGCCCGTTATCGACCTTGTAGCTCGTCAGCGCGGTGCCCACGAGGCTGGCCGAAACGCGGCCCATCTTGCCCACTTCAAGCGCGTAGTTGAAGTTGAAGTCCCAGCCCTTGGTCTGAACGCCACCGATGTTGGTCGGCAGGTTCTGGACGAAGCCGTCCGAGGTCAGCCACAGCGAACCCGCGGCGTTGCGGTGGATAAGGCCGCAAGCAAACGCGTTCACGTCGTTGACGCACGAAGCCAGGATGGCGTCCGAACCGAAGCCCTGGATCGCGTCCTTCACCTTGATGTCGTAGTAATCGACGCTCAGCGAAAGGTTGCGCACCCAGTGCGGCTGAATGACCACACCGGCCGTCTTCGTGGTGGCGATTTCCGGACGCAGGTTCGGGTTGCCGCCGATGAAGCCGTTGTACTGCGCCGCCGGGTTGGCGGTGACGCGCTGGCCAACGCGCAGGCCCTGCAGAAGGCAACCCACGTCGGCAGCGGTCAGCACCTTGCCCGCGCAAGGATCGGTCACGCCGTCAAGCGCCACGATCTGCGGACCGAACAGCTCCTGGATGTTCGGAGCGCGAACCGCGCGGTTGTAGGCGCCACGGAAGCGAATGTCCGAAATCGGCGCGAAGTCGACACCAAACTTGTAGGTGTTGGTGTTGTACTTGTTCCCGTTCGACACCGAGTAGTGCGAATAACGGTAACCGGCGCTCAGGCTCAGGTTGTAGAAGAAGCTGTCCTGAACCAGCGGAACTTCCGCTTCGGTGAAGAACTCGGACACCTTGTAGGAACCCGAAACCGGCAGCGTCGGCGCGCCCTGACCGGTGAGATCGCCGGTGCTGAAGGCGTTGTCGGTCTTCAGATCCAGCGATTCCTTGCGGTATTCGGCACCGAGAACGATGCTCACACCCTGCGAAGCCCACGGCGCCTTGATGTTGTACTTGCCAAGATCGCCCGAGATATAGCCGCTGGCAACCTGTTCGGACGTGTAGCCCGACTGGAAGCCGGTGGAGCTGACGTAGTTGATCGACGCGGCCGAAGGCGTGCCCGAGAACACGTTGTAGGGGACGCAGTTCGGATCGGCGCCAGTCTGCGCCGCACGGCAGACCGCCGTACCGCCCGGTCCGGCAACCGCGTCAAGCGCGCTGACGAGACGCGAGGTCGAGAACTCGTTGCTGTAGACCTGCGTATAGTTGGTGCGACCGTACTGGTAGTACACGTCATAGGACCACGCTTCGCCAAGATCGCCCTTGGTGCCGATGACGCCACGGAACGACGTGTGGGTCAGGTCGTTGATGCGCGGACCGCCTTCGACGTTACGACGCAGAAGCTGGAAGAACCCCTTGTTGTAGGTCGCGCCCGTGGTCGGATCGATATAGTTGACCGCTCCGGGAGGCGTGGTGCCGTACACCGACCGATAGCTGGTCGCGGTCAGCGGATAGCTGCCGACGTTGCCAACGATCAGGTTGTCCTGCGCGCAGATGACCGAGCGCTGCTGCGCGCTCATCAGCGGGTTGTCGCAGTTGATCGTCAGGGTGTTGCCGAAATCGCCCGACGGCGCGATCTGCGCCACGGTACGGTCGTTCATGAACATGAATTCCATGTACGGATGAATCGACTGGTTGATTTCGTAGTCGGCGAAGACGCCGGCCGTGTAACGCTCGTCAGGGCGCTGGAAGTAGTTCAGCGGCGCGAAGTTGTACCGGTTGGCAGCGCCCGGCGTGACCGTGCCGTTGCCCAGCGACGCCAGGGTCGAGGTCAGGCCGCTGCCCGTGTCGGCGAAAAGAATCGCGTTGTTCGAGGTTGCCGAACCGCCGCACTGCAGGGGCGCAGCCGGATTCAGACGCGTCGGGTTGGTCAGGCGCGCACCGGTGTTCTGAATGGTGCAGGCGCTGTAGTCACGGTTGGCCTGGAGAACGGGGTTGACCTTGCGGTAGCCGAAGTAGGCCGTCATGTGGCCCTGATCGTCACCGAACTTGGTGCCGAAGGAAACCGTCGCGTCGAATTGCTGGCCATCGGCCGCATTGCCCTTGGGATCAGGGAAGTTGCGGGCGCCCAGCAGCGGCGAGATCAGCTGGTTGCCGTTGCTGTGCTGGTAGAGGCCGTAGTTCGTGTCGACGCGGAAGCCTTCGAAATCCGTATCGATGATGAAGTTGACGACGCCCGAAACCGCATCGGCACCGTAGGTGGACGAAGCACCGCCGGTCAGCACGTCGACGCGCTTCACCAGCGACGACGGAATGTTGTTAAGGTCGGCGGCCGAGCTGCGCGCGTTCGGATCGCCCGGCATGAGGCGGCGGCCGTTCACCAGCACCAGGGTGCGCGACGGCCCGAGGCCGCGAAGGTCGACCGTGGCGGTGCCGGTGGCGCCGTTCGAGAGAGTCGACGACTGCGAAGCGAACACCTGCGGCAGCGAGTTCAGCAGGTCTTCGGTCTTGGTCGTGCCGAGCGCCTTGAATTCATCCTGCGAAACCGCCGTGATCGGCGCGACGGAGGTGAGGTTGGGCGAAGCAATGCGCGAACCGGTGACGACGATCGGCTGGGCAGCCGCCGTATCATCCGCTCCGGCTTGCGGAGTGCCAGCTGCGGCGTCCTGCGCCAGCGCCGGCGCGGCCACAAGCGCAAGGCTCAAGGCGGTCGGCGCAACGCCGGCCTTCAGCATCGAAAATGTTTTCATTCGGTTCAGCCCCTTAAACAAGGTTGACGGAACGTCGATCACGTCCGTCGCGTTTCAAAGCCGGTACCCCGAGCGTATCCCCACAGTGATCGCCCAAATTCACGGCCAGATGGTGCATGCGTGGCGCAACAGGCAGGGCGAAGTAAAGCCAAGTGGCCGTTCAGTGTTTCAAATCTGTACCCGATGTAACCATTCTGCAACACCCCCTCACAGCATATATTGTTATATATCAGCATCTTATGATAATATGATTGCACAACGCAGCCGTGCGCTTCACGGTGGTTGCTCCACGGATCGGGGTTTGCAATCCATGCCGCTTTCATCAAGGCTCGCCCTGGCAGCGGCCACGGTCGCGCTTTTCGCTTGTCCGATTTCGCCCGTCACGGCCCGCGACGGAAAGCCCTCCGAAAGCGCGAAACCGGCAGCTTTCCAGCAATTGATGGACTGCCGCACGATAGAGGACAGCGCGAACAGGCTCGCCTGCTTCGACCGGCAGGTCGCGATTCTGCAGCAGGCGGAACAGACCAAGGAAATCGTGGTCGCCGACAAGAACGCGATCCAGGAGGCCAAGCGAGGCCTTTTCGGTTTCACGGCGCCGGTGGGGCGGCTGTTCGGACTTGGTGGCAGCGCTGATTCGCCTGAAGACGAACTCAAGCGCATCGATACGGAAGTCTCTTCGGTCAGCTATGGGCGCGGTGGCGTTCTCAGAATCGCCTTCGTCGAAGGCGGGGCCTGGGAACAGACCGACACCCGCAACTTCGCCATTTCCCCCCGTGCCGGCCAGAAAGCCTACATTCTGAAAGGTGCGCTCGGCAGCTTCTTTGTCAGCGTGAATGGCCAGCCGGGTATCCGGATGCGCCGGGTCCAGTAATCCCCGAGGATCAGCGCGCGCCGCCCCCCGCCACGAACAGCAGCGGATCGAGCCGGCGGTCCTTCCACTTGATGCTCCAGTGAAGGTGCGGCCCCGTGGCGCGGCCGGTCATGCCGACGAGGCCCAGTACCTGTCCCTGACGCACCACGTCGCCCTGTTTCACCAGCAGACGGGCGCTGTGGAGGAAGGCGCTGTTGAGGCCCATGCCGTGATCGATCATCAGCAGGTTGCCTTCCAGCGTGAACGGCGCCTGCGCCGCCAGGATCACCACGCCATCGGCCGGGGCGACAAAGGGCACGCCGCCGCCCGGCGCGATGTCCAATCCGGAATGGTAGGCGCCCGGTTCTCCGCGATAGATGCGCTGCGAGCCGAACCGCCCGGAAATCCGCCCGCGCACCGGCCAGATGAAATCCTGCGTCCACCCTTGCGCGCCCGTGTCCATCGCGCGCGCGGTGTTGATCTGCGCCAGCTCCAGCGGCCGACGACGCTCGAACTCGGCGCTGGGCGCGGCGCCGGGCCGCTTGCCCACCGCGACATGCTCGATCTGCCAGGCGCGCGGCGCGATTGCCAGAGGCGCGGAAACCTGCCGGCCATCCGCCAGCGTCGCCGTCAGGGTTGCCGATGGCCCGGCATCGCGGTCGAACGCCGCCAGAAAGCGGCCGTCGGGCGCTAAGGCCAGCGGTTGCCCGTCCAGCGCGAGCGCGCGCGTTCCACGTGGAACAACGCCGCGCAGCCACCCGCCCTGGGTCAATTCGCCGGCCAGCGTGAAGCCGTTGAGCACGAGACTGTTCGCGGCAGACTTGGCCGGTCCGGCCGAAGCCGGAGGAACGGCGGAAGTCGCGGGGAGGAGGGATGCGCGATCCTGCGCGTCGGCACCCCCGCAGACCGCAAGCGCACCGAGCGTACCCACGCCAGCCAGCGCGCGCAGCCGTGCCATTACACGCGCCATTGCCCGCGAACGCCGCATTGGATGCGCCGCCTCAGCCCTCGCCCAGCAAGCGGCGCGTGGCGATTTCGGGCGTGGCATAGGCTTCCTGGCGCTCGACGCTCCAGTACTTCAGCTCGGTGAGGGCGATGACGTCGCCCGTGACGGCGCAGCGCACGAAGTCGCCGGCGCCCAGCACCTGATACTCGCCATCGAGATAGCGGATCTTCGCCTCGCCCTTGAGGCCGAAGAAGCGTTCGAGCTTGCTCATCACTGCCGACTTCCTTTCGATGCCCGCTCCTTACATCAAGTGGCAGGGGTTCGCGAGGGCGTTCGTGACGACAAATGCAAGAGGCCCCGCCTTTAGGGCAGGGCCTCCGCTGTCTCAGAAGCCGTTACCGGCTCGTCTCAGACGTTCACTCACGATCGCCGAAGAGATTCAGCATCGAGGTGAACATGTTGATGAAGTCGAGGTACAGGTTCAGCGCACCCATGATCGCACCCTTCGCCATCAGCGTCGCGTCGTTGGCGATCTCGTAGTAGCCGTCCTTGATCTGCTGCGTGTCGTAGG
>NZ_DDFB01000077.1:0-4605 GCF_002336885.1 Novosphingobium sp. UBA1939
TGGGCACGGGCGCAGGCCGCGCTGGCCGTCGATCCCCGGCTGCATCCCGGCGGGCGGCTGGTGCTGCCGCTGGCGGCGAGCGCCGACGGCTGGCGCGGGGATGCCATGCTCACGCCCAACCGGCGCGGAACCGGCGCGATCGGGCGGTTCTGGCTGCGCTGGTCCGGCCCGCTTGGCCTTGCCCATCGCCAGGTCCGCGTGGAAAGCGATGCGCTGGTCCGCGTGCGGCCGAACATCGCCCCGGTGCGCAGCCCCGCGCTCCAGATCTTCCTGCGCGATGCCCAGTTCGGCATGATCGCGCGGCGCATTCGCGGCGAAGGCACTGATTTCGAGGCGCTGGCCGAATACGAACCCGGCATGGACCGGCGGCGGATCGACTGGAAAAGCTCCGCCCGTCACGCCCGGCTGTTCGCCAAGGAATACGAGGTCGAGCGCAACAACCAGATCGTGTTCGCCTTCGATTGCGGGCAGACGATGTGCGAGCCCGTCGCCGGGCTGCCGCGCATCGACCGCGCCGTTACCGCCGCGCTTACCACCGCCTATGTGGCGCTGAAGGCGCAGGATCGCGTGGCGCTCTATGGCTTCGCGGCGCGGCCGCAGGTGCTGACGCCTTTCGTCACCCATTCGCGCGATTTCGTCCGGCTCCAGCACGCCGCCGCCACGCTGGATTACCACGCGGAGGAACCGAACTTCACGCTGGCGCTGTCGCAGCTTTCCGCGCGGCTCCAGCGCCGTTCGCTGATCGTGCTGTTTTCCGATTTCACCGATCCCACCAGCGCCGAACTGATGATCGAGAACGTCGGCCGGCTGGTCGAACGCCATATCGTGATGTTCGTGGTCATGGCCGATGCCGAGCTTGCCGAGATCGTCGCTGCGCCCGCGCTCGACATGCAGGCGGTGGCGATGGCGGTCACCGCCACGGCGCTCGCCCGCCAGCGCGCGCTGGTGCTGCAACGCCTGCGCCACCTGGGCGTGCGCGTGGTGGAAGCGCCGCACGACCGGATCGGGGTGCGGTTGCTGGACGCCTATCTCGCGGTCAAGCGGCAGGGAAGCATCGGATGAGCAGGCGCTTATGAGCACACTGGCCCAACGCGTCACCGGCTGGTTCTCGAAGACCGAGGAGCAGGCCGCCGCCGCCAGCGAGGCGGCGCTGCGGTCCGACCGCTTCCGGCTGGAGCGCGAGGCCGAATGGAAGCGGCTGGAAGCGATCGTCACCCGCATGGAGAAGGGGCGGCTGCGCGGCATTTCCGACGAGGATCTGCTGGCCCTGCCGGTGCTGTACCGCACCGCCGCCTCCAGCCTTTCGATCGCGCGCGAAACCTCGCTCGATCGCGCCACGCTGGCCTACCTCGAAGCGCTGACGCAGCGCGCCTGGTTTCTGGTCTATGGCCCGCGCACGACCCTGTGGGGCTGGTTCCGCCGCTTCCTGGGCGGCGGCTGGGGCGCGGCCGTGCGGGCGATCTGGATCGACCTGCTGATCGCGCTGGCCGCTATGGTCGCGGGAACGGTGGTGGGTTGGCTGCTCGTCTCCTCCAATCCCGACTGGTATTACTCGCTGGTAAGCGCGAACTTCGCCGACGAGCGCGTGCCGGGCGCCAGCCGCGAAGTGCTGCACGGCACGCTGTTCGGCCATCAGAAGGAAAACGGGATGAGCGTGTTCGCCGCCTTCCTGTTCAACAATAACGCACAAGTCTCGATCCTGGCGTTTGCGCTGGGCTTCGCCTTCGGCCTGCCGTCGATCATGCTGCTGGTCCACAACACTACCATGCTTGGCGCGCTGTTGTGGCTCTACCATGGGCAGGGGCTGACGCTGGACCTGATCGGCTGGCTGTCGGTGCACGGCACGACCGAGTTGTTCGCGATCCTGCTGGCGGGCGGCGCGGGGATACACATCGGCCGCGCGATGGCCTTTCCCGGCGACGCGACAGTGCTGGAAGCGGCGGCTGCGGCCGGCCGCCGCGGGGCGCAGGTGATGGCCGGCGTGGTGTTCATGCTGATCGTCGCCGCGCTGCTCGAAGGCTTCGCGCGCCAGCTTGTCGACATCACCTCCACCCGGCTGGCGCTGGGCGGGTTCATGCTGGTGTTCTGGTGCGGCTATTTCTTCGTCTGGCGGCGTGGCCGCGTGACGGCGGAGGGCCAGTGATGGCGCGCCTGCCGTGGAAGCGGAAAACCGCAGACGGGCGCCGGGCGCCGCGTTCCGGGCCAGCGACGGACAAGCGCCTGCGCCGGGTGGTGACGCCCGAAGGCGTCGCGCTGTCCTTCGCGATCGGATCGCGCGCCGCGCGCGCCTCGGCGCTGCTGCTTGATCTGTTGTTCATCGTCGGCTCGATGGTAGGCACCACGCTGCTGCTGGTATGGGTGGCGGGCGGCTTCGGGGGTAACCGCCTGGACCAGAACACCCCTGTTGCCCATGCCCGACAGGCGCTGGAGATCGCGTGGATCATCGCGATGTTCCTCTATCGCAACGCCTATTTCCTGTTCTTCGAACTCGGGCCGCGCGGGGCCACGCCGGGCAAGCGCATCTGCGGCCTGCGCATCGCCGCGCGCGATGGTGGACGGCTGACCACGGAAGCGGTGATCGCGCGCAATCTGGTGCGCGATATCGAGCTGTTCATGCCGCTGGTGTTCTTCGCCTCGGCCTGGTCCAGCGGCGCGGATACCGAGGAAGCGGGCTGGGCCGGGGTAGTGTGGTTCGCGATCTTCGTGCTGTTTCCCTTCTTCAACCGCGATGCCCTGCGCTGCGGCGATGTCATCGCCGGCACCTGGGTGGTCGATGCCCCCCGCCGCAAGCTGGAAAAGGCCATGTCGCTGGGCGACGGCGCACGCGGGCAAAGCACGCTCACCGGCGCCGCCTATCGCTTTGGCGAGGCGGAACTGGCGGTCTATGGCGAATACGAGCTGCAGGTGCTGGAGCGCGTGCTGCGCGACGGGCGCGAGGAGGCGCTGGCCGAAGTCGCCGCCACGATCTGCGCCAAGATCGGCTGGAGCGCGGGATCGGGCGACGAGCGCGCCTTCCTCGAAGCCTATTACACGCAATTGCGCGAAAGGCTGGAGCGGGGCATGCGCTTCGGCCAGCGCAAGGCCGACAAGTTCGTGCCCGATGCCCGGCAGGCGACGTCATCGGCGTGGCGCTTCACCGCCACCGAGCTTTCGTACTACGGCGAACAGCAACTCGACGTGCTGGAGCAGGTGCTGCGCGCCGATGATCCGGAAACGCTGGGCGATGTCGCCGCGCGCATCGGCGGCAAGATCGGGCGGGAGGTGGACGCGGCCGATGCCCGTCCGTTCCTGGAGGCCTATTACGCCCAGCTGCGCGAAAAGCTGGGGCGGAGCGTGGTTTCGGGTGTGCGGTAACCAGCGGCTTCGCGCCCGGAACAAGCCGGTTGCGAAGCCGCCGATGTCACGTTCTACTTGGTCCAGACCCAGCGGCGCAGGAGTTCCGACCCCATCTGGCGACGGTACTTGGCGCGATCGCCCGACGCGGCCTGCATCTGCGATTCGTTCATCTGCATGTACGCGGTATAGGCCTCCTGCCGGCGGGTCGATTCCGCGGCATCGGGCAGCGCGGGGAAGCGCGTGAGCAGGTAGTAGTCCGCCTCGCCCGGACGCTTGAATTCGTTGCTGAGGATTTCATAGCCGCTGATCCAGCCCTGCTTGAGCGCGTAGTCCTGCGACTTGCGCCACATGTTGGCGAGATGCGTGGCGTATTCAAGGTCATGCCCGTCATCGACCGAAATCAGCGCCACCTCGACATATTCGGCGGGCTTGAGCGGATAGTCTTCGGCCCGTGCCCACGCAGGGGCCATCAGGGCAACAGCAGCAGCCGCGGCAAGCACGGCAGAACGAACGCTTTTCATTTCAGGATCTCCACTCATGAAAAACGCGGGCGTCCCCTCCCCGCGTGGACCATGCCGTGGTGTCGGGCTTCCCGTTATTCTCTCGGCCCCATGGCGTCACGAAAGCTGCGCCCGGTCCGAAACGGAGTCAATCAATCCTTGCTGCCCGCCATCCCGAAAATCCCGGTCTCATAAAGCCCCGCGTGGTCGGCACGGCCGCGGAACATGCCGGGGGTGGTGAAGGCGAACACCGTTTCGCCCGCAGGGGTCACCACGATCACGCCGCCCACGCCGCGCATCGTGCCCACTTCGGCCAGCACCGCGTCGGCCGCGCCTTGCGCGCTTTCGCCCGCCAGCCGCATCCGCGCGCAGATTTCGTGCGCCACGCCGGCGCGGATGAACTGTTCGCCCGATCCGGTGCAACTGACCGCGCCCGCGCGATCGTCGGCATAGGTTCCCGCGCCGATCACCGGCGAATCGCCGATGCGGTTCCAGCGCTTGCCGGTCAGCCCCCCGGTCGATGTCGCCGCAGCCACGTGTCCATGGCTGTCGCAGGCCACGGCGCCGACCGTGCCATACTTCAAGCCATCGTCGAACCAGCCCAGCTTCTTCGCCTTCAGCTCCTGCAGCTGCCGCCAGCGTTCCTCGGTCGCGAACCAGTCGGGATCGACCAGTTCGATCCCCTGTTCGCGCGCGAATTCCTCGGCCCCGGCCCCCGCCAGCAGCACGTGCGGGCTGTGGTCCATCACCGCGCGCGCCAGCCGTACCG
>NZ_DDFB01000018.1:0-29650 GCF_002336885.1 Novosphingobium sp. UBA1939
CGCCGCCGCATCGAACGTGCGCGCGGTCTGTCCGGCGATGCGCGCTTCGAGATGGACGGGCGCGGGCGCGACATGCGTGCAGCCGCCTATCCCCGCCAGCAACAGCGGCAGCGCCCGGCGATGGAGCCGGCACCCGGCCTGACGATCGCGTCCCATGTGCCCGTCCCCCAATACCTGAAAGCGTAACCGGGCCGTCGAATGCGGAAAAGGCCAGAACACAATGATGACAGGAGTTTAATGAAAGGGGGCGGCGGTGACCGGCGTGAGGATACCGGCCACCGCCACAAGCGGCGCGCGCCGTCAGTACTTCACGCGCACATCGAGCAGGAACGAGCGCGGCGGCAGGAAGTTGAACTGATCGTCCACGCCATAGGTCTTGCCGTTGGAGATCGCCGTGATCGCGCGGTTGTTGAACACGTTGGAAACGTTCACGCCGATGCGGAANNTCCTGGCTGATCGCGAAATCGCCGACGCTATAGGGCTTGATGCGGTAGTTGCGCGGCCCCGTGCCGCTGTATTCGCTGGCGTATTGCGGCCCGGTGTACTTCTGCGTGAACGAAACCCGCAGGCCGTTGTGGTTGTAGAAGAAGCCGGCGGCGGCGGTCGAGAACGGCGCCNNGGCGCCTTGGCCACCTGCGCGCCGGTGGTCACGCTGTGCGCGTAGTTGTACGATCCGTTGGCGAACAGCGTCAGCCCGCGCATCGGCATCACGCTGACCTGGCCTTCCACGCCCTTGTAGCGGACCTGCCCGATGTTCACGAGCGCGTTGGTCGGCGCGCCGACGGACGTGTCGCTGGCGATCTTGTTGTTCACGTCGATGATATAGCCATCGACGTCGATCGAAACCTTCTCACCGTGCCAGACGGTGCCGACCTGATAGTTGGTCGAGGTCTGCGGCTTCAGCGCGGCCAGGTTCTGCTGCTGGATCGCCTGGTTGGTCGCGCTGTCGGACGCGGTGTAGAAGCTGGACAGGTCGGGCACGTACATGCCCTGCGCGTACTGGCCATAGAACGACCAGTTCGGGCGCACCATCCAGTTGACCGTGGCGAAGGGCAGCACCTTGGTCCAGGTCGCCGAGGTATCGATCGGGGTGCGCGACTTCTGGTTGACGCTTGCCGTGATCGAGCGGTTGAAGTGGACGTACTTCACGCCCGGCGTGATCGCCAGCGCCTCGAACGGGCGGAACTCGAACTCGCCGAACAGCTGGTACTGGTTCCAGTCGGAATGCTGCAGATAGCCGACGTTGGCGATCGAGATCGGCGGCAGGCTGGCCTTGGCGGCGGTGCCGTCGGCGAACTTCTCGTTATAGCTCGGCAGGCCAGTGGTCCGGTCCAGATCGAGCAGATGGCGATCGGTGGCAGCGTGCTCGAACCAGCCGCCAAGGCGGATCTTGCCCATCGAGAAGTCGTAGTTGATCTGGCCGATGTAACCCAGCACGCGGTACTTGTTGAGCTTGTCGTAGCCGAGAATATCAGTGGCAGCAGCTGGCGCGGTCACCGCCTTGTAGGGCGAGGCGGCGGTGCCCGCGCCCGAGAAGCCGGTCACGACGCTGCCGGTGTTCCCCGAGAGCGTGTTGTTGGTGTACCCGTACATGTAGGCACGGTTGTCCATCGAGAAGCCGCTGCCCAGAGTGCTTTGCAGGCGGATGTACGAGAAGTCCGTGGTCTTGTCGGTACGGTTGTACTTCCAGTAGTCCTGCTTGGTCGGATCGTTGCCGAGGCCATAGTTCCGGCCAAATTGGCCGATCTGCGAGGCGGCCGTGCAGTTGTCGGCGGTAAGCTGGGTTCCAGCCGGCAATGCGGTGCCGCCGGTGCCACAGGTCGCGCCCTTCAGCACGTCGGACTGGTAGTAGAAGTTGCGGTTCCACGTCGACATCAGCGTCAGCGTGTTCGAGGACCCGATCGGCACCACCGCCTTGGCGAACAGGTTCTTCGAATTGACCGGCGAATAGGTCAGCGCGCCGTCGGACTGGAGATACTGGCCGCCCAGCATGAACTTGGCGCCGCCCAGCTTGTCGATCGCGCCCGACTGGAACTCGGCGCGGCCGATGAAGGTGTTCCAATTGCCGATCAGGCCTTCGACCTGCCCGCCCATCTGGTCCTTCACCGCGCGCGAATACATGTTGATGTTGCCGCCGTAGGTCGCCTGGCCGAGCTGGCTGGCGTTGCCGGGGCCGCGATCGACCACCACCGTCTCGATCGTGGTCGAAGGGAAGAACGCGGTCGAATGGTGGGTGGGGTTGTTGGTGTCGGCAAACGGGATCGAGTCATAGGTGACGTTGTAGTCGCCGTCCTGGAAGCCGCGGATCGTCGCCTTGGTCTCGCTGAAGCCGGCGCCGTTGCTGCTGCCGCTGATCGAGACGCTGGGGGTGATCGCGATCAGCTGGTTGAAGTCCGCCGTGGGTGAAACGGTGCTGTCGATGTATTCACGGCCCACCGCCGCCTGCGGCTGCGTGGTGGTCAGCGACGCGGTGATCTGCGCGGCTTCGGCGGCTTTCGAACCGATCACGATGATGTCGGAGGAGGTCAGCGACTGGCGGTCGTTGGCCTGCCCGGCCTGGTTGGCGCTGGTCGATTGCTCGCCCTCGGCCGCGCTGGCGGACGAGGCGTCGGCGGCGGCGTTTTCGGCCGGGGTTTCGGCGGCACGGGCTGCGGCAGGCAGCGTGGCGGCCAGCAGGCTCGTCGCGGCCAGAAGCGCGGCGCGGTGGTAGGTCTTGGTCATGATGCCCTCATGGTTCGGAAGAAAAAGAACGGCCGCTCAGGCGGTCAGTGTGCGGAAAGTTCGGTGCGCGCGGCGGCGATGCGCGCGGCAAGGCGGGGGTCCGCCAGAAGACGTTCGGCCACGAGCGTGCCGACCACATGGCCGGCCTCGAGATCGGACAGGTAGTGGACGCCGCAGACCGCGCGGCTCATCGCGTAGTCATCCGCCCGGGCGAGGATCGCCGGGGCGCGGTCCGGCATCAGGCGGACCAGCGTCCAGGCCAGAGCATAGCCGATGCTGGCGTGGCCGCTGGGATAGGAACGCGGCGCTGCCGTCGCGTCCTTCTTGCCGCAATGGGGCAGGGCCGGATCGGCGCCGTAGGGGCGCAGGCGGGCAAAGTGGTCCTTGGCCACGACCACCACGCCTTCGGTTTCCTCGGTTACGATGGCGAGCAGGGTGGCCGTCTGTGGCAGCGCCGCCAGATCGCGACCGACCACCGCGCTATAGGCGGAGGCATCCTCGTGCGCGCCGTCCCAGCGGGCCTGGTCGAGCCGTTCGGGGCTGGCCGCCGCGACGATCCGGCGCACCTCGTCCAGTTCGCGCTTCTCGCGCGCCGATCCGGCCGCGGGGGGCGGGGGCAGCAGGCGTTCGGGTACGAAGGCCGCCGGGTCGATGTAATGGGCCGCCTCCGGCTGCGCGATCGCGGGAGCGCAGGGTGCAAGAAGGCAGGCTGCGAAAGCAGCCAGAACGCGCCTGGTGGCCGGCATTGGATGTTCCCTCGTCGCGCCCCGGTCCGGATCGAACCGCGGGCCACGAGAGGGGCGCTAGGCGGGGTCCATGACGGAAAGGTGACAGGCTGCGAGTCGCGCGCCACAAAACCGTCAACATTGCAAATTTAGAATGTAGCGTTCAGGCGGCCGGGAACGCTTCTGGAAGGGCGGGCAGGCGGATGCGGACCTTCAGGCCCGGCGCGTTGTCGGCCAGCTCCAGCGAACCCTGATGGAACCGCACGATCGCGCGCGTGATCGCAAGGCCCAGTCCGCTGCCTCGGCGCAGCCCGGACCCCTTGCCCCGCTCGAACGGCAGCAGCACGCGATCGCGCTCGCCTTCGGCCAGGCCTGGCCCGTCATCATCGATCGCGATCAGGGCGGATTCGCCGGCCTGTTCCAGCGACAGTGTTGCGCGCGTCCCGGCGGGGGTGTGCGTAACCACGTTTTCCAGCAGGTTGACGATCATCTGGTTGAAAAGGTCCGCGTCCCCGCGCACCCGCACCGGTTCGAGCCGGCCAAGTTCCAGCGCGCAGCCGGCATCGGCGATGACAGGTTCCATCGTTTCGGCGATGTCTTCCAGCATGTCGCGCAACGGCAGGTCGCGCACGGCAGACGGGTGGCGCCCCGTCTCGATCTCGGCCAGCCGCAGCAGGGCATCGAAGATGGTGATGATCGAGGCGCATTCGCGTTCGGCGCGTTCGAGCAGGCGCACCCGGTCGGCCTCCGCCGTTTCCGCCGTGAGCAACCCGCGCAGGCGCGTCAGCGGTGTGCGCAGGTCATGCGCGAGATGGCTGGAGAACTGGCGCTGCGCATTGACCATGTCCTCCATCCGGTCGAGCATCCGGTTGAGGCTTTCCGCCTGCACCGCGAACATCCCGTCGAGCCGGTCGGACGGGATGCGGCGGGTCAGGTCGCCCTGCGCGATGGCGTCGGCCGCCGCCTGCGTTTCCGCCAGACGCCGGGCGGTCAGGCGCGCGAACAGGATCGTGGCGGCGAGCCCCACCAGCAGGGCGGAAACGAAGATCGCGGCAACCACCGAAGGCAGCAGGGCGCGCAGGCTCGCGGCGGCCTCGCTGTGCTGCACTACCACGAACAGGCTGCCATCGGGCCGGCGGGTGGCGAGCGCGCGCCCTTTCTGCGGCTTCCTTCCGCCGCCCATGAAGGTGACGTCCGAATAGCCCGGTTGCGGCGCGGCCAGGTCCAGCCTTCCCGCCATGAGCCGGCCGGTGGCATCGTAGAACAGGTAGGTCCTCTCGCTCAGCATCTTGCGCCGCTGCCATTCCTGGATGCGGGCGATGACATCGGCATCCGATGCCGGCCCCGTGGCAACGGGGCGCAGGAACTTGGTGACGTGCACCTGCAAGGCATCGTCGATGCGCTGGGCGATCCGTTCCTCCGCCACCAGGAATACGATCACGCCCATGGCGAGCATGGCTAGTGCGAACGCCACGCCGAACTGGATGGCGAGCCTTCCCGGTCCGGGTGCGCGCCGGGCGGCCGACGCGGTCACCGGCACCGGTCCGAACGCAGCACGTAGCCCGACCCGCGCAGCGTATCGATCGGATCGCAGCCCAGCTCTTCCAGCCGGGCGCGCAGCCGGCTCATGTTGCTTTCCACGATGTTGGTGGTGGGGGTGAAGGCATAGCCCCACACGCTTTCGAGCAGCATCCCCCGCGTCACCAGCCGGTCGGCGCAGCGCATCAGGTGGGCGAGAAGCGAAAACTGCTTGCGGTTGAGTTCGATCGTTCGGTCAAGGAACAGCACCGAATGGCTGCTGGGGTCCAGCTTCAGCCTGCCAACCGCCAGCCCCGCGTCGGGAGGAGGCACCGGCGCGGCGCGGCGGGTCACGGCGTTGAGGCGGGCCACCAGTTCGTCCATGTCGAACGGCTTGGCCAGATAGTCGTCGGCGCCGGCGGCGAGGCCCTCGATGCGGTCCTTCACGGTGCCCAAGGCGCTGAGCATGACGACCGGGGGCAGCCTGCGATCGGCGCGCAGCCGCGCCAGCACCTCGATGCCGCTCATGCCCGGCAGCAACCGGTCGAGAACCATGCCCGAAAAGCGTTGGCGCTCGACCGCCGCGAGCGCGTCCTCGCCAGAGGCGACGCGTTCGGGCCGGTAGCCCAGCGTGCCCAGGCAGGCCGTGATGTGATCGGCAATTACCGCATCGTCTTCCACTACGAGCACACGCACGGCCGCCTCCTATGTCCGGAAGGCTTTTGCGATGGAGATGTGACTGTTGTGAGACGGAGCGGGAATCCGACCTGCTTACCGCAGCCGCAGGCCCTGTTCCAGCACGGGCACCAGCCAGTCGAGGAAGGCCCTCAGCCGGTGCGAAAGCTGACGGCGGTGCGGATAGACCAGAGAGACTGGCAACGGTTCGGCCCGATGCTCTGGCATGACCTCAACCAACGCCCCTTCGGCGATATGGTCCGCCACGTCGTATGCGGGAATCTGGATCAGCCCGAGACCGGCCAGTGCGCCGGCGATCAGCGCTTCGGCACTGTTCACGGTGAGCCGGGCGCGCAGGGAATGGGTCAGCACTTGCCCATTGCCGGTCCACTCCCACGGCTCCACCCGCCCGGTGGTGGGCGAGGCATAGGCCACGGTATGATGCCGGTCGAGGTCCGCCGGCGTTTCAGGCGTGCCATGCGCGGCAAGGTAGGCGGGGCTGGCGGCGTTGATGAGTTCCAGTTCGCCCAACCGCCGCGCGATCAGGCCGGAATCGGCGAGCGGCCCCACGCGCAGCGCGCAATCGATGCCGTCCTCCACCAGGTCCACCGCGCGGTCGCGCACGCCGAGTTCGATGTCGATGTTCGGATAGGCAGCCAGAAATTCGGGAAGGGCCGGCGCTACGATCAGCCGGCCCACGCGCCCCGGAAGATCGATGCGGAGGCGCCCGGATGGCGTTGCGCCGGACTGGCGGAACAGCCCCTCGGTCTCCTCGAAATCGGCGAGCAGGTTCTGCACGCGCGTGTAGAGCGCTTCGCCATCGGCGGTCAGCGCGACGCGCCGCGTCGTCCGGTTGAGCAGGCGCGTGCCAAGCCGGGCCTCAAGCTCCTGAACGGCCGCCGACACCGAGGAGCGTGGCAGGCCCAGCGTATGCGCGGCGTGCGTGAAGCTGCCGGCCTCGGCCACGCGCGTAAAAATACGGAAGAGATCGACGCGATCCATTGTTCGTCAATTCTGGCCAATAATGCCAGGATTACAAGCTTTATTCTGCAATTTCCGCAAGTATCACAGCGACATGCATCACGCATGAGCACATTTGACGTGGGAGACCAGTATGACGGACCATTCGATCAAGGGTAAAACGGCCATCATCGCCGGGGGAGGGAAGAACCTGGGTGGCCTTATTGCCCGTGATCTTGCCGCGCAGGGCGCGCGGGCGATCGTTGTCCACTACAACAGCGCCGCAACCGCCGAGGCTGCGCGCGAAACCGTGGCGGCCGTGGAAGCGGCGGGCGCGCAGGCCCTCGCTATCCAGGCCGATCTTACCACGGCGGGCGCGGTTGAAAAGCTGTTCGCGGACGCCGTGGCAGCCTTCGGCCGGCCGGACATCGCGATCAACACGGTCGGCAAGGTGCTCAAGAAGCCGGTGCTGGACATCAGCGAGGCGGAATACGACGCGATGAGCGCGATCAACGCCAAGTCCGCGTTCTTCTTCATTAAGGAAGCGGGCCGCACGCTCAACGATCACGGCAAGATCGTCACGCTGGTCACGTCGCTGCTGGGCGCGTTCACGCCGTTCTATTCGACTTACGCGGGCACCAAGGCGCCCGTAGAGCACTTCACCCGCGCGGCAGCCAAGGAATTCGGCGAACGCGGCATTTCGGTGAACGCGGTCGGCCCCGGCCCGATGGATACGCCGTTCTTCTACGGACAGGAAAGCGCCGATGCGCAGGCCTATCACAAGAGCGCGGCGGCGCTTTCGCCGTTCACCGACACCGGCCTTACCGACATCCGCGATATCGTGCCGCACATCCGCTTCCTCGTCTCGGAAGGCTGGTGGATGACGGGGCAGACGATCCTGGTGAACGGGGGCTACACCACCAAGTAGCGCCACCGGTTCGCACGCCGGGCCTGGTGCGCCCGGCTTGCGAACCGATCCCTTATTGTCCCTCGATCCGCTTCAGGAACTGATCGAGCGGGCACAAGCCCTTGATCCCGCGCGCTTCGCAGCCCGCGATCGGGAGGATCGGCGCGGACGGGGGCGAGGCGGCGGTCAGGGTGGCGGCGCTGCGGATCTGGGAAAGCGATTGCGTGCGATAGCGCACCCGCACGAACAGCGCGCCGTCGGCCGCGCGCAACCGTTCCAGCACCAGCGCACCGCCGGGCGAGGGATCGTCGGCGGCAAGCCCGGGCACCTGCCAGTGAACGTCCAGCAGCCCGCCGAGATTGGCGACGTTGGTATCATGCCCCGAAATCATCGTGACGCGGGCTTCGCCGGTCAGCCCTTCGCGCAAGATCGGCGCCAGCCCGGCGAAGTTCGCCGAGGCGACATAGCGGGGGCGGGCCAGCAGCCGGAATTCGAGCGCGTGAAACGCCGAGAGACGGCCGATATCGGCCGCGCTGGCACGGCCCCATCCCACCTGGGCAAGCGGCTTGCCTTCGGCATATTCGAGCAGCAGGATCTGCGCCGCCGTCGATGCCCGGTCGAGCGCGCCGGACAGCTTGGGGCGTCCATTGGCCTTGGCGGGCACCAGTGCGGTGGGCTGCCCGGCCACGCCGCATCCCGTCCGGTGCGCGCCGCACAGGATCGCGTCCAGGCGGGCCAGTAGCGGGCGGTGCGCGGCCGCGATCGCACCCACGCCGTCAGGTGCGGCCGCGGCCCGCACAGCGGCGTCCGCAAGCGCGGAATCGTAGGGCGAAAGGCCGGCTTCGATCGCGCCGAAGCGGGAATCGGGTTCATCCTGTGGCTTGTGGTCGATCGACAGGCCGCATCCTGGCGCCAGCGCCGCGCTCCAGCTTTGCGCCGTTGCGATCGTGCGCTGGTCGCTGTCCGCGACGATGCGGATCGTTGCACTTTGCGGACACCCGCGCGCGGGGATCAGGCCGTCGGCGCGAAGCCGCGCCCCGTCCCACGTGCCGAGGCGCGAGACGGCCAGCGCGCCATGCGGGGTCAGCCAGCCCGGCTGGACCGGCCAGTCGGGCCAGCGTTCGGGCGTGACATCGGCGGGCATCGCCGGCGCCTTGGTCGGCGGACGCACGCCGTGGCGCATCACCAGAACCACCCGGTCCACCACCAGCGGCGCGGCGGCGGGCGGACGGTGCGCGTTCCGGCGCGGGGCTGCCTCGGCCATCGGGGCCAACGCGAGGGCAAGGGCCGCTCCCGCCCCCATCGCCAGAACCATGCGCTTCACGACCATCATGCGCCTCATCAGAAGTGGACCTGCACGCCGCCGCGCAGTTGCGCACCATAGTGTTCGCGCTCGACGAGGTAGGGCTTGCTGCCGATATAGCGGCGCCAGGGCGCGTCGGTAAGGTTGATCGCATCGCCGAACACGGTCACCTGCGGCACGACCTGATAACTGACGTGCAGATCGAGCTGGCCGTTGGCGTCGGTGTACTGGTCGGTGGCGGCGGTGCCGCCCAGCGTATCGAGATAGGCCGAACGGTAGTTGAAGGCGAGCCGCGCCGACAGGCCGTACTTTTCGAAGAACAGCTGCACGTTGCCGAGGTCGCGCGACTGGTAGCCCAGCGGGATGGCGCCGGTGCGGATGGCGTTGGCCGTGGCGTGGCCCCAGACGTGGGTGTAGTTGGCCGAAACGCCGAAGCCGCCGAGGAAGCCGGGCAGGCTGGTGAACTGCGTCTGGAGGTTGAATTCCACACCGCTCACGGTCTCGCGATCGGTGTTGACTGGCTGGGTCACCGTTGCTGCTGCATACGTCACGCCGCCGGCGGTGATGTTGGTGCCCTGGCGGAAGGCCGAATAGATCGGGTTGTCGATGTCCTTGTGGAAGAAGCCGGCCGAGAAGATCGCGCCTGCCGCGGGGTAGTATTCGATCGAGAGATCGTAATTGCGCGCCCGGTAGGGCTTGAGATCGGGGTTGCCGAGCACGATCGCGGCGAGGGCCGGGTTCGAGGTATCGACGCTGACGAACGGCGCCAGGGTGCTGTAGTTGGGCCGCCCGATCGACGTGGTCACCGCCCCGCGCAGCACCAGGTTGCGCGCGGCATCGATGCGCGCGTTTAGGCCGGGGAAGGCATCGGTGTAGCTCTTCGCCCCAAAGCTGTTGAACCCGTCGTTCAGCGTCGAGGACGCGTTGACGATCTTGGCCTTGGTCCGGTCACGGGTGTGTTCCACGCGCACGCCGGGCACCAGCGTCAGCGCGCCGATGCGCAACGTGGCCATGGCATAGCCGGCGATGATCTGTTCGCGCACGTCGTAGTCCGAAGCGAGCGTTGCGGAGAGCGAGCCGGCCGTATCGACTTTGCCCACCGCCGGATTGGCGAGGAAATAGGCCCGCGCCGCGTCGTAGTCGATGCGGTTGCCGAACGTGAACTGATTGCCATAGAAGCTGGTGTCGCCAGTGGCGGCGACATTCGCGATGGTCCACGCCGTGGCGCCGGCGGTGTAGTTGGTGCGGTCGCGGTTGTCCGCCTTGTGCCGGTCGAGCACCTTGAACCCGACCTTGATCGAGGAATCGTCGCCCAGCGCCAGCGGGTGCGTATAGTCGGCGCGGCCCTGCCAGAGTTCCTCGTAGGCGTGGCGGGTCTCGAAGTTGACCTTGCTGAAGGTCAGCGAGGGATCGGTGAAGGCCGCCGTCGTCGGCACCAGCGTGTAGGGCTCGGTCGACGGGTCGAAGTTGAGCGTCAGCGCGCCCTTCTTGGTGGTGAAGGTGAATTCGCTGCGGATCGGGTCGGTCTTCACTGCCTTCGTCCAGTTGGCCGACAGTTCCAGCGTGCCGCCGCCGAGGTTGGAAAACTCGCCGCCCAGCGTGGCCGACTTGGTGTTGTCGTTCTCCTCGCGGTGCCGCACCAGGATCGTGCCGGTGCCTTTCAGCGCGGGGGTATAGGCGGTGACGGCCAGACGGTTCTGGTCGCGTGTCTCATGGTCCTCGAACTTCGAATAGCTCGTCTTGAGGTAGAGCTTCACGTCGCTGCTCGGCCGCCAGTCGAAGTTGCCCACCACGCCCAGCCGCGTGCGGGTGAGGTTGTAATCGCGCAGGCCGTTGCCATCGGGCACGCCCGCGGCGTTGTAGTTGGTCGAGCCCTGGAAGTTCTCGCTTTCGATCGGGCGGCGCGAATAGTTGACCGACACGATCGCGCCGAACTGTTGGCCCGCGCCGAAGCGGCCGCCCACGGTGCCGTCGATCTCATAGGGCGATTTGCCGTTGAGATCGTAACGGCCGACCGAGGCGCGCCCATCGAGGAAGAACGGCTTCGTGCTGTCGAACCCGGTGCGCGTGCGGATCGCCACTTCGCCGGCGATGGCGTTGGCGTCCTGGCTCGCCAGCAGCGACTTGGTGACCGCGACCGACTGGATCATCGCCGAGGGCAGATCGTCCAGCTTGACCTGGCGGCCGTCCGGCTCGGGTGCGGGCAGCGTCTGGCCGTTGAGCGTGACGTTGAGCAGGCCGGGATCGATGCCGCGGATGATCGCATAGCGGCCTTCGCCCTGGTCGTTGGCGACGGACAGGCCGGGCAACCGCTTGATCGCTTCGGCCACGTTCTGGTCGGGCAGCTTGCCCACGTCGTTGGCGTGGAGCGTCTCGATGGTGTTGGTCGCCGCCTGCTTTTCGGCGGCGGCCTCGCGCTGCGCCGCGCGCACGCCGGTGACGATGATTTCGGGCTGCGGGCTGCTATCGCCCGCGCCGGGCTCCCCCGGCACCGCGGGCTCCGCCTCGCCATAGCGGCCGGCCACGATCACGTAGATGCCTTCTCCCGTGCTGCGCGCGGTAAGCCCGGTATCGGCCAGCATGTGCGNNCGCGCCACGCTGCCCGACACCACGATCTGCACGTTGGCCTGCCGCGCGATCTGGCGGACAGCGCTGCCCACATCCTGCGCGGGCACATCGAAGGTGAGCGCCTGCGCCAACGCGGGAAACGAGACGAGGCCGGCCGCGACGAACGCGACGGCGGAAACCTGACGAAACTTCGGCAGCATTGAAAGACCCCCATGAACGCCCGGAAAGGCGGGTTCGGGGTTCTGACGGGGCAGCGCGGCATTTCCTTATCCGGCGGAAGCGCTTTTTTGGTATCCGATTGTTTCGGCGCCCGTTCCCGATCCGGCCCCCATTCCGGCCCCCAATCCCGGCGGGCGTGCTATTTGCGGGCGGAAATGACGATGCTGTCCTCGCCGACGGTGGCGGTGCCCTCCACGCTGACGGCAACGGCACGGGCGAAGCCGATCGGATCGTTCATCCGGAACGCGCCATAGAGCGGTTCGCCTGCCAGCCGGGCCGGATCGGCCAGCTGGACTTGCAGATGGTTGTGCCGGTTCATTTCCGCCACCGCCTCGCCGATCGGTTCGCCATCGAGTTCGAGCCGCCCGCTGGTCCAGCCGAGCGCGCGGTCGATCGCAGCAGCGGATACGGGCTGGATCGGGGGAGCGGACGCCGCACCGGCGGCGCGGGGAAAGCGGGCGCGGTTCCCGGCGACCAGCCGCGTGCGCGCGCCGGCGGCCTCCACGTCCACCGCGCCTTCGCTCACCAGCACGTCGACGAAGCCGGCCTCGGCATCGTCGGACACCTGGAAGACCGTACCGATATCGGTGATGGTCACGTCGCCCACGATTACGCGGAACGGCTTGCCGGGATCGTGCGCGACATGGAACAGCGCCTTGCCGCGCACCAGACGGGTGACGCGCGCGTCATCCTCGATGCGGACATCCACGCGGCTGCCGGCATCGACCGATACCGCCGATCCATCGCGCAAGGCGAGCGCGCGCACTTCGCCATGATCCGCCTCGAAGGTTTCGGCACGCGGCAGGTTGAGGAAGGCCAGCGCGGCGAGCGAGGCGGCCAGCACCGCGCCCCCCGCAACCCAGCGCCAGACCTTGCGCGGGAGCTTGTCCGCGTCCTCGACCGGCGCGGGCGTTTCGGATGGCAGGCACGCGGCTTCGGGCAGCCCCCCGCCCAGCATCGCCAGCGCGGCCTGCGCGCGCAACAGGGCGCCGGCCCGCGCCGGATCGGCGTTCAGCCATTCGTCCAGTCCGGGATGGGCATCGGACGGCGCAGCATCGATCCGGGCCGCCCAGAAGGCAGCCTCGTCTTCAACCGTAAACCTCGAATTTCCGCCGCTCGTCAACGTCCGTAAAATCCTTCTCGGGCGGGCTGTCGCCGGGGCCGCATCCGGGGTCTGTCCGCAAAGCCCGCTGGATCGTGCGCAGCGCTTTCTGCACGTCGTTTTCCACCACGCTTTCGCTCACGCCAAGCCGTTTCGCGATTTCCCTTTGGGATAACCCTTCCATCCGTTTCAGCGTGAAGATCGTCCGGCACCGGTCGGGCAGGTCCGCCAGCAACCGGCCCACCAACCGGAGCTGCTCGCGCGCCGCGACCGTCGCTTCGACGCCAACCGCTTCATGCTCGACGAACAGGTTGGCATTTTCCGTAACATCCTCGAACCGGATGATCCGTTCGCGCCGCAGCCGGTCGCGCCGCAGGTTCTTGACGATCTGCATGAAATAGGCGCCGGGCCGGTCGATATGATCGATGCTGCGCAGGGTGGCGAGCCGGCAATAGGCATCCTGCACCAGATCGTCCGCGTCGGCATCGCACACCCCCGCGCGGCGCAGGGCGGCGCGGATGTGCTGTTCCTGCGGCACCACGTAGAGGGCCACCCAGCGGATGATGTGAGACGGAGCTGCTGGCACGGTGCGATCTTTTCCGGATCACCGCGCTATGTTGCATTTGCGTAATCTTCATGACAGCGGCCGGCCGGGCAGGCCGCCGATGTTCAGAACATAGCCTTCAGAACAGCAGGCGCTCCACGCCCATGACCGTCTGCCGCACAGGTGCTGCGTCCACGCCGTTCAGCCGCACCTTGCGCGTTTCGGCCAGCGGCATGACGATGCGCAGGCCCGCTGCCGGTTCCGGCGCGGCGCCATCCCACCGCGACACGATGTCCAGCCCGGCCGCGCTGGCCGTTACGGTCACGCGCCACAGTGGCGGGAGGGAAGCGTCGGGCCAGCCTTCGCTTTCGTCGAGGAAGCCTGCCCATTGCAGCGTTCCCGTGGCCGGGGGATAGAGCAGCACCGCCGGTTTCATCGGCCGGGGCGCGAAACCGCCGGGCGCGATGTCGAGGAACACGCCGCTGCCTTCGCGCGCCAGGATCGGCGGCAGGCCTTCCAGCGGCGCGGGCAGGACATGGCACTGGCCACCCGCATGGCGGCGGTCATCGCGCAAGTCGAACCAGTCGGTGCCGGCCGGGCAATGGACCGCGCGCTCGGCCAGGCCCTTGTCCATCGCCGGGGCGACCAGCAGATCGGGGCCGAGCAGGTAGTCATCGCCATCGGTCCATGCGGCGGGATCGGACGGAAAATCATGCCACAGCGGGCGCGTGACCGGCTCGTAGTGGGCATGGTGGCGCCAGAGCAGGTGGCCAAGCTGCGGGATCAGCGCCTGCCGCAGCGCCATCAGCCGCACGATCGCCGGGGTCGTCTCCGGATACATCCACGGTTCGTTGACCGTGCGATCGGTGTTCCAGCTGTGGATCGAGAAACGCGGCATGAGGATGCCCGCCTGCACCCAGCGCAGCAGCAGTTCGGGTTCGGGCGCCGGGCCGGCGAAGCCGCCGATATCGTGCCCGTGGTTGGATACGCCCGACAGCGCCAGGCCAAGCCCCATCTTCTGGTTGAAGCGCAGCGATTCCCAGCTGGTGTTGTTGTCGCCCGACCATGTCTGCGCATAGCGCTGCATGCCCGCCATGCCCGATCGCGTGACCACGTAGGGCCGGTGCCGCGGATCATGCGCCCGTTGCGCCTGGCGCGAGGCCCGCATCATCAGCAGGGTCTGCACCGGCCGTTCGGCGGCGGCCGGGCGGGGCGCGCCGAACCCGTCGATGCGCGCGCGGCGATCCCATATCTCGTATTCGTTGTTGTCGTTCCAGGTGGAGGCGATGCCGTAATCGAGCAGTTGCGCCGTTACCTGCCCGCGCCACCATGCCGCCGCTTCGGGGTTGGTGAAATCGACGTAGGCGCCCAGCTCGTCCCAGAACTGGCATTCGATCGGATCGCCATCGGCGTCCTTCACGAACCAGCCTTTCGCCGCAAGCTCGGCGTAGTGCGGGTGATCGCGCAGCAGCGCCGGCTTGATGTTGGGCACCAGCCGCACGCCCGCCTCGGCGAAGGCGCGCACGAAGCCTTTCGCGTCGGGGAACTTGTCGGTGTTCCAGTGGAACACGTAGCGCTTGTCGCCGATCGAGGTGTAGCCGGACGACAGGTGGAACGAGGTGCAGCCGATGTCATGCTCTTCCAGCTTTGCCAGGAATTGCCCCATCTGCTGCTGCGCGTCGGGCGCGTCGGTATAAGTCATCGTCGAACCGGAATAGCCGAGCGCCCAGCCGGGCATCAGCGCCGGGCGACCGGTCAGCCAGGTGACGCGCCGCGTGACCTCCGCCGCGTCCGGCCCGGCGATCATGTAGTAGTCGAGATCGCCGGATTCGGCGCGCATCGTGCGATAGGCGCCGTGGTAGTTGTCGTATTCCTGGCCCAGATCGAACACGGGATCGGCAGTGGTATCGTAGAACACGCCATGCGCGCTCCCATCGACGGCCACCACCAGCAGATAGGGGATGGCCTTGTAGAGCGGGTCCGAAGACCGCGCGTCATAGCCCATGGGATCGAGATTGGTCAGCCGCAGACGGCGCCCGGCGCGGTCCATCGGGCCGGAGCGTTCGCCCAGGCCAAAATAGCGCTCGCCCGGCTGACGCGCGACATAGTGATAGGTCGCTTCGTCCCACCACCCGAAATTGTAGGGCTGGGTCGGGCGGTCGGCGCTGATGACGGTCCAGCCTGCCTCCGACTGCCGCGACCAGGTGCAGAGAAACCCGCTGCGCGCGATGGCAAGCCGCAGCCGGGACGTCTCTATGGTGATGTGGTCCGCATCCTCGCGCACCGTGAAGCCGGGCGTGGCGAAGCCCGATGTGTCCATGCGGTCGCGCCCGGGTTCGGCCACGTCCTCCTGCCCCGGCGCGACGGCCCAGCTTGGCGGGGAGGTGACGGTCCCCCGCGCCAGCAGCAGCACGCGCACGATGTCTTCCTCCAGCACGAAGATATGCGCCACCGCGCCGGTATCGGCGTGCAGCGTCACGCGCGCGCCGTCGCGGTCCGCGATCGAGAAGCGAGGAGGGTGGGACAGGCGCGGCTTGGGCATCGATCAGGCCTTTGCAGGGATGGTGAGGTGGCGGCGCAGCGCGATCAGCCAGATGGCGCCGATCAGATCGAACAGGCCGAGGCAGGCGAACAGCGGCGCATAGCCGACCGTGTCCGCCAGTTGCCCGATCGCCAGCGAGAACAGCAACCCGCCGGTCCACCCGGCCATGCCGACCAGGCCGTTGGCCTTGGCGACATCGGAGCGGGGAAAGACGTCGGCGGAAAGCGTGTTGATCAGAACCGAGATCATCTGGTGCGCGAAGCCGCCGACCGACAGCAGCGCGATCGCCAGCAGCGGATGCGCGACCAGACCGACCAGGCCAGGCCCGATCATCAGCACCGCACCCAGGCAGATGCCCGCAATGCGCGATGCTTCCAGCGACAGGCCCCAGCGGCGCTGGAACACCGGCGCCAGGTATCCGCCGATGATGCCGCCCGCGTCCGCCGCCAGAAACGGCAGCCACGCGAACATCGCGATCTGCGTCAGGTCCATGTGTCGCTCATTCGCGAGATAGAGCGGAATCCAGAAGCTGAAGGTCTGCCACGCCGGCTCCGCCAGAAAGCGCGGCACCGCGATGGCCCAGAAGCGCGGCGCGCCGATGATGGCGCGGATCGTAACCTTGGCAGCGTCCGCGTCCACCACGCGCTGCCCGTCCGCGATCAGGCGCCGTTCCTGGTCGGTGAGAACGCGCGATTGCGCCGGCGGGCGATAGAGGCGCCACCACGCAAGCGCCCAGATCAGTCCGATCGCGCCGGTGACGAAGAAGCCGGCCTGCCAGCCCCATTGCTTGGCGATCAGCGCGACCACCACGGGCGCGAGCGCGGCGCCGGCGGCGGTGCCGGCGTTGAACCAGCCGGTCGCGATCGAGCGTTCGCGATCGGGAAACCATTCGGCGATGGCTTTCATCCCCGCCGGGATCGTCGCCGCTTCCGCCATGCCCAGCAGGCCGCGGAACACCGCCAGCGAAAACCACCCGCGGGCAAAGGCATGGGCCATGTTGGCCAGCGACCAGGCGATGGCGAACAGCGCGAAGCCAGCGGTCAGACCGATTCGGTCGATAACCATCCCCGCGACCGGCTGCATCACCGTGTAGGCGATCTGGAAAGCGCCGACGATATAGCTGTACTGCTGCGTCGATATCGACAGTTCCAGCTTCAATTGCGGGGCCAGCACGCCCAGCGAATTGCGCGCGAGATAGTTGATGACGGTGCCGACCATCACCAGCAGCAGGATGCGGACGCGAACGGCGCGCCAGTTGATCGTCATGGGCCTCTCCGGGATTTGCGGACGCGCATTTCTCCGCGCGCCCGCTTCGCATCATCGCGGCAGTATCGGCATGCGTCTCACCAGTTCCACATCGTGCCGTCCGCAAGGCGGGCGACGGGCAGGTAGGCCGGCTTGTAAGGGTATTTTGCGGCGAGATCCTCGTCGATGTCGACGCCATGGCCGGGGGTTTCCCCGCACAGCAGGAAACCATCGGCGAAGGTATAGTCGTGCGGGAAGACCGCGTCGGTTTCCTCGGTGTGGCGCATGTATTCCTGGATGCCGAAGTTGGGCACCCAGGTATCGAAGTGCAGCGCGGCGCCCATCGTCACCGGGGAGAGGTCGGTCGCGCCATGGCAGCCGGTGCGGACCTGGTAGAGCGCGGCGAGATCGGCCAACCGGCGCAGGTGCGTCACCCCGCCCGCGCCGACGATGGTCGCGCGGATGTAGTCGATCAGCTGGTTCTGGATCAGGTCCCGGGCGTCCCAGATCGTGTTGAAGATTTCACCGACGGCCAGCGGCGTGGTGGTGTGCTGGCGCACCAGCCGGAACGCTTCCTGGTTCTCCGCCGGGGTACAGTCTTCCAGCCAGAACAGGCTGTAGGGCTCCAGCGCCTTGCCCAGCTGTGCCGCTTCCAGCGGGGTATAGCGGTGGTGGCCATCGTGCAGCAGGTGGTAGTCGAAGCCATAGGTTTCGCGCAGCTTGTCGAACAGCTTGGGAACATAGTTGAGCGCCTTGCGCGTGTCCCATCCGGTCACGGAGGGCAGCGCGGCGTCGGCCGGCTCGTAATAGAGCTTGCCGCGCCCCACACCATAGGCGTCCTTGATCCCCGGTACGCCGGTCTGGGCGCGGATCGCCTTGTAGCCGAGGTCGATGTACTGGCCCACGGCATCGACCGTTTCGGCGATATCGGCGCCGTTGGCGTGGCCATAGACCATCACCCCGTCGCGGCTGCGCCCGCCCAGAAGCTGGTAGAGCGGCATCCCCGCCATCTTGGCCTTGATGTCCCACAGCGCGACGTCCACCGCCGCTATCGCGCGCATCGTTACCGGTCCGCCGCGCCAGTACGCGCCGCGATAGAGGTATTGCCAGATGTCTTCGATCCGGCGCGGGTCCATGCCGATCAGGCACGGAATGACGTGGTCTTCCAGATAGGACACGACGGCCAGTTCGCGCCCGTTCAGCGTGGCATCGCCGATGCCGTACACGCCCTGGTCGGTCACGATCTTCAGCGTGACGAAGTTCCGCCCGGGGCAGGTAACAATCACCTTGGCGGCTTCAATTTTCATGGAATCCCTCGCGATATGGCGGCCATATTGGTATGACGACTTGACGAGTCCAATTTGGTCTGTCAAGTTTTTTGAAATTGGTAAAGCCACGGAGGCGGCATGAGTTCGACGGGATCGGCGCAGGAACGGCTTTATCAGGATCTGGCGCGGGCGCTGCTGGATGAACTGGCATCGGGCAAGTACCCCGTTGGCGCGCGCTTGCCGGCCGAGCGCGAACTGGCAGTGCGTTACAACGTCAGCCGGCCGACCGTGCGCGAGGCGATCATCGCGCTGGAAGTGCAGGGACTGGTGGAAGTGCGCGTGGGCTCGGGCGCCTATGTGGTGCGGCTGCCTGGCGGCGATGACATGCCCGGCTTCAACGTCACCGCTTTCGAGCTGACCGAGGCGCGCCTGCTGGTGGAAGGTGAAACCGCCGCGCTGGCGGCAACCCAGATCACCGACGAGGAAATCGCCGAGCTGGAGGAACTGCTGCGGGCCATCGCGCGCGAAAACCTCGATCCCGCCGGATCGGACAAGGCCGATCACAGTTTCCACGTCGCCATCGCCCGGGCCACGCGCAACAACGCCATGATCGAGATCGTCGAGCGGCTGTGGAATCAGCGCTACACCTCGCCCGAAGCCTCGCTGCTGCACGAAAAGGCACGCACCGCGAACATCAAGCCGGTGGTCGACGAACATACCGCCGTGCTGGAGGCGTTAAAGCGCCACGATCCGTCCGCTGCCCGGGCGGCGATGCGCGCGCACTTGTCGGCCGTGCTGGAAAGCCTGCTGTTCGCCACCGAGGAACGCGCCGTGGCCGAAGCCCGCCGCGCGGTGCAGGCCAAGCGCGATCGTTACGCGCGCGCCACGGCCTGACAATACTGGCTGAATACATCGAAAGACATCGCCGAACCCATGCCACGATCCCTTGAACTGCATCCCGATCGCCTGCTGCCGGCGGAACCTTCGGTCCGTGCCCTGGCGCGCGCCTTGTATGCCGATATCGCGGACCTGCCGATCGTCAGCCCCCACGGCCACACCGATCCGCGCTGGTTCGCTGACAACGCGCCGTTCGGCAACGCCACCGATCTGCTGCTGGTGCCCGATCACTACGTGTTCCGCATGCTCTATTCCCAGGGCGTCGCGCTCGAGGATCTGGGCGTGCGCAATCCGGGCGTCGATCCGCGCGCGGCATGGCGGCTGTTCGCCGAACGCTATACCCTGTTCCGGGGTACGCCATCGCGCATGTGGCTCGACTGGGTCTTTGCCGAAGCCTTCGGCATGGGCGTGCAACTGGAGGCCGATACCGCCGACCTCTATTTCGACACGATCACCGAAATGCTCGCGACCGACAGCTTCCGTCCGCGCGCGCTGTTCGACCGCTATGGCATCGAAGTGATCGCCACCACCGAAAGCCCGCTCGATACGCTGGAGCACCATGCGGCGATCCGCGCCGAGAACGCACGGGCGGGCGGCTGGCAGGGCCGGGTGATTACCGCCTATCGCCCGGACCCGGTGGTCGATCCCGAATTCGAAGGCTTTTCCGCCAACCTCGATGCGCTGTCGGCGCTCACCGGCGAGGACTGCCGCACCTGGCGCGGCTATCTGGCCGCGCACCGCCAGCGTCGTGCCTTCTTCGCGCAGATGGGTGCCACCAGCACCGACCACGGCCATCCCACCGCGCAGACCGCCAATCTTTCCCCGGCCGAGGCCGAGGCGCTGTTCGACACCGTGGCGCGCGGCGCGTTCACGCCGGCCGAGGCGGAACTGTTCCGCGCCCAGATGCTGACCGAAATGGCGGCGATGAGCTGTGACGACGGGCTGGTCATGCAGATCCACCCCGGATCGTTCCGCAATCACAACGCGCAGCTTTTCGAACGCTTGGGCCGGGACAAGGGCGCCGACATCCCCACCCGCACCGACTATGTCCACGCCCTAAAGCCGCTGCTCGACCGCTTCGGCAACGCGCGCGATCTCTCGATCATCCTCTTCACGCTGGATGAAAGCGCCTATGCCCGCGAACTGGCCCCGCTGGCCGGGCACTACCCCTGCCTCAAACTCGGCCCGGCGTGGTGGTTCCATGATAGCCCGGAAGGGATGCGCCGCTTCCGCCTGATGACCACGGAAACCGCCGGTTTCTACAACACCGTAGGCTTCAACGACGATACCCGCGCGTTCCTGTCGATCCCCGCGCGGCATGACGTTGCCCGTCGCATCGATTGCGGCTTCCTGGCGCAGCTTGTGGCGGAACATCGCATCGAGGACTGGGAAGCCGCGGAGCTGGCGCGCGATCTCACCTACAATCTCGCCAAGCGGGCCTACAAACTCTGACCTGACGGGATCGCTTGATGAGACTTTCCACCACTGCCGCCAGCCGCCTGTCCGCCGATGTCGTCCGTCCCGGCTACGACCGCGCCGCGCAGGCGGTGGGGATCGTCCACTTCGGCATCGGCGCGTTCCACCGCGCGCATCAGGCGTGGTACACCGACCGTGCCATGGGGCAGGGCGATCGCGACTGGATGATCACCGGTGTTTCGCTGCGTTCGGCCGATGTCGCCACGCAGATGAATCCGCAGGATGGCCTTTACACGCTGAGCGAACGGTCCGCCCCAGGCATCGGCGTGCGACTGGTCGGATCGGTGCGGCGCGTGCTGGTGGCCAGCGAGCAGCCGGAGGCGGTGATTGCCGAACTGGCCGCGCCGTCCACGCGGATCGCCAGCTTCACCGTGACGGAGAAGGGCTATTGCCGCGCGGCGGACGGGTCGCTCGACTTCAACCTCGCCCATTCGCAGAGCCTCTATTACTTCGTGACGCAGGGGCTGCGCCGCCGCCGCGATGCCGGATTGCCGGGGCTGACGCTTCTTTCCTGCGACAATCTTGCCGACAACGGGCGTCAGCTGGAGGCGCTCATGCACGCCTATATCGCGCGGCACGAACCGGACATGGCCGCCTGGTTTGCGGACAACTGCACCTGCCCTGCGACGATGATCGACCGGATCGTGCCGGCGACGACCGATGCCGATCGCGAGGCGGTGGCCCGGCTTTCCGGGCTAGACGATGCCGCCGCCGTCGTCACCGAACCGTTCAGCCAGTGGGTGATCGAAGACCGCTTCGCCGGGGCGCGTCCGTGCTGGCACGTGGTGGGCGCGGAACTGGTGGCCGATGTCGCCCCCTACGAAACGGCCAAGCTGCGTATGCTCAACGGCGCGCATTCGGCCCTCGCCTATCGCGGGCTTATGGCGGGTTACAGCTATGTCCACGAGGCGATCGGCGATCCCGATCTGCGCGCCATGGTCACGCGCCTGATGCTGGAGGAAGCCGCGCCCACGATCGCCGCAGCGCCGGGGCAGGATTTGTCCGCCTATGCCGCCGCGCTGATCGAACGCTTCGCCAATCCGGCGCTCAACCACCGGCTGATCCAGATCGCGATGGATGGCAGCCAGAAGATTCCGCAACGCTGGCTGGAAACGCTGGCCGCGAACCAGCGGCAGGGCCGGTCATGCCCGGCGATCCTGTCCGCGATCAACGCGTGGATGAACCATGTGCGCGGCGACAATGTCGCCGCCTGGGGGCCGGTGGACGATCCGATGGCCGATCGTCTGCGCGCCGTGTGGCAGGCAGGCGATCGCTCCGCTGCCGCGCGGGCGCTGTTCGGCGCGGGCGGGCTGTTCGCGCAGACCTGGACCGCCACCGACAACGATCTCGCGGCCCTGTCTTAGACGATCCCTCCCGACTTCAGATCGCCAGCGGGCCGTGTGCGATATGCGGCAGGACATGGCGCGCGAACAGGTCGGCTTCCTGCGCGTGCGGATAGCCCGAAAGGATGAAGGCCTCGATCCCTTCGGCCTGATAGGCGCGCAGCTTGGCCAGCACCTGATCGGGCGTGCCGACGATGGCCGCGCCGCAACCCGATCGCGCCCGGCCGATCCCGGTCCACAGGTTGTCCTCCACGAAGCCGTCACCGCCGGCCGCGCCGCGCAGCTCGCTTTGGCGCTGGACGCCGTAGTTCGCGGCATCAAGCGACTTTTCGCGGATCGCCTTGCCGGCATCGTCATCCAGCTTCGAGAGCAGGCGATCGGCATAGGCGCGCGCCTCTTCCTCCGTCTCGCGCACGACCACATGCGCGCGATAGCCGAAGCGCAGAGTGCGCCCGAAACGGGTTGCGCGCGTCTTCATGTCGGCAATGGTTTCGCGCACCTTGTCCATGGTATCGGGCCACATCAGGTAGACGTCGCAGCCTTCGGCCGCGCATTCGCGCGCGTCTTCGCTCAGTCCGCCGAAATAGAAGGCCGGGCAGCGGCCGGAAAGCGTCGCGATGCGCGGCGGATCGAGCTTCAGCTTGTAGAACTCGCCGTCGAAATCCAGATGCTCCCCGTTAAGCAGGGTGCGGACGATCTTCATCACCTCGGTCGCGCGGCGATAGCGCGGACCCGAAGCCAGCGTTTCGCCGGGCATGTCGGACGAGATGATATTGACGTTCAGCCGTCCGCCCGTGCCGGCCGCGTTGGGGCCGAGGATGCGATCGAGCGTGGCGATGCGGCGCGCAAGCTGCGGCGGCCAGTCTTCGCCGATGCGGGTCGCCCAGAGCAGCTTGATCTTGCGGACTTGCGTGGCCACCGCGGCGGCAAAGGCGGTCGTGTCCAGCCCGAGCTGATAGCCGGAGGGCAGGAGGATGTTGTCGAAGCCGCCTTCCTCCGCGCGCAACACGATGTTGCGGCAGTGTTCCCAGCTCGATTGCAGATAGGGATCGGGAACGCCCAGGAACTCGTAGTCATCATCGCAAAGGGCGGAAAACCAGGCGATTTCGCATTGCTGGGTCATTGTCTTGCCTCCTCAGCGCTGCCCTTCAGGGCAGTCTCTCTCCACGCGCGGCAACCAGCACCGCGTACCATTCCTCGCGCGTCCAGCGCACATGCGCCGCCTGCGCGGCTTCCCTGATCCGGTCGCCCTGCTGCGATCCCACGATCGGCACGATTCCGGCGGGATGGGCCATCAACCAGGCAAAGGCCGCGACCGTGCGCGACACGCCTTGCGCCTTGGCGACCTTGTCGAGTGCGGCGGCGACGGCGCGCGCGCGTTCGTCGGCCGGCGCGGCCAGGCGTCCCCCGCCCAGCGGCGACCAGGCGAGCGGCACCAGCCCCATCGTCATCGCCTGATCCAGCTCGCCGTTCTCGAAGCAGGCGATGCGCAGGGGGCTGATTTCGGGCTGGGTCGCGACCAGCTTGTGGCCGAGGAAGTGCTGCAGCGCGGCGATCTGGTGGATGGTGAAATTCGATACGCCCAGCGTCCGGATCTTGCCCGCGGCCACGGCGTCGTCCAGCACGCGCGCCACTTCCAGCGGATGGGCGAGGATGTCGGGCCGGTGGACCTGCCACAGATCGATCACATCGGTGCGCAGGCGGCGCAGCGAGGCATCGATCGCCGCGTTCAGGTAGGCCGCGCTCTGGTCATAGGGCAGCGGCGGCAGGATTCCGCCCTTGGTGGCGAGCACCATCCGCGCGCGCAGGCCGGGTTCGGCCGCAAGCACTTCGCCCAGCAGCGCTTCGGCATCGCCGAAACCGCCGGTCCCGTCGAAGCCATAGATATCCGCCGTGTCCAGCAGGGTGATGCCGGCATCGAGCGCGGCATGGACCAGCCGGGCGGCGTCGGCCGCAGTGCGGCCATCCTCGGCCAGCCGCCACATGCCCCATGCCAGTGGAGAGATGGAAAGGCCGCTATCGCCCAGCGGGCGTGATGCGGCGGGAAGGGAAAGCTGGCTCATGCAGATGTCCTGGGTGCTGCTGCGTCAGGGATGCCGGGACCGGGCCGCGCCCGATCCTCCTCTCGGTATCGATTATTCGATATGACAACGTGAGACATATACGGACGAATGCGATCGCGCAAGGGGCAGGCTGCCGGATGCCGTGATCGCTCGAACGTTAGACATGCGATTCCGGTTCAAGGTGGCGCCAGACCTAATCGATCTGGCGCCTTGAGCGTCGGTGCGCCGGCGGCTCAGTTGAAAGTGACCTGACGCCCGCCGCGCAGGAACGCGATGGCGTTGCGGCGCAGATGGTTGGAGCCGGGATTGATGATCGGCTCGGGCGAATACTGCGCCAGATAGACGCGGCGCATGTTCGGCGTGGAATTGGAGCCCGTCGCATGAAGCGCCAGGCTGGAGAACGCAACGACACTGCCCGCCGGCACTTCCAGGGTCACGCCTTCGGCATCGCCGGTGTAGCCAACCAAGTCGTTGCTGCCTTCCTGGCGGATATGCGGCACGATGCCATCGCGCGTTTCCGGCGCCTGCGAGAACGGCAGGATGCGTACGGTGCCGTTGGCGACGGTGGTGTCGTCCAGCGTGCACCAGCAGGTGAGGTAGGGCTTGTGGTCCGCNNATGTCGGCCATGGTTTCGCTGAACAGCATGTCGCGCAGTTCGGGCTGCACGCGCTGGCATTCGCCGGCGAAATAGCGTTTGCCCTTGTGGCTGATGCCATCGACTTCGACGCCAAGCGCGTCGAGCCGGGCATCCTCGCGTTCGATCACGCGGGCGCATTCGTTGCGCAGCAAGTCCAGCAGCGGTCCTTCCAGAACCCGCTCGAACACGGCGTATCCCTCGCGCTCGAACTGGGCGCGTTGCTCGGCAAACCTCATTGGACTCTCCCGGTGTCGTGTGGTTGACCCGTTCGTAGAGCGCGATCGGCCATCGCATCCAATCAAATTGCGCTAGCTAATCATACGCCTATACTATGACCATGCGTATGCGACAGGTTGAGGCGTTCCGCGCCGTGATGATGAGCGGGGGCATTACAGCCGCCGCGCAGATGCTCAATGTCAGCCAGCCGTCGGTTAGCCGGCTGATCGCCGATCTGGAGCGGGCGGTGGGATTCCGCCTGTTTGACCGGCGCGGCGCGCGCGTACACCCCACCGAGCAGGCGCAGATGCTGTTCGAGGCGGTGCGGCGCAGCTACACCGGTCTCGACCTGCTCGATCAGGCGGCGCGGCGCATCCGCGCGCATCCCGTCGGCACGGTGCGGATTGCCGCGCTGGCGGCGATCGCGATGTCGATTCTTCCGGCGGTGATCCAGCGCTTTCGTATCCTTTATCCCGACATCAAGGTCACGGTGGAGTCGCTGGGGCAGCGCGGCATCGAGGAACGCGTGTTTCTGGGGCAGGCCGACCTCGGCGTGGGCGTGGACATTCCCCCGCGCGAAGGCATCCGGACGACCAGCGTGGCGCGGGCGGAATATGTCTGCATCCTGCCTTCGGGGCATCCGCTGGCGCAGCGCGGCAGCCTGGCTGTGGCGGATCTTGCCGGCGAGGAATTCATCGGTCCGATGCATGAGGCTGATGCCTTGTGGAATGGCATCGACGCGGCGCTCGCCTCTTCGGGCGTCGCGGTTTCCCGCCGGCTGGAGACGCAGCATTCGCAGATTCTCTATGCTTTCGTCGAAGCGGGCCTGGGCATCTCCATCGCCGAGCCGTTCAGCGCACCCCTGTTTCACCGGGTGGGGGTGGCGATCCGCCCGATCACGCCGCCGGTCTATCTCGATTTCGCCTTGCTCGAGCCGGATATTGGGCCGACACCCGAGATCGTGAGCTGGCTGCATGTTGAAATCATGCGCGAAACGGCGGCCTGTCTCGATCATGTCCACAAGCTCATCGCCACAAGGCCATAGCATTTGGACATAGCATACCGATTTTTCTCGATTGGACTGCAATGACCAAATTGCGCACTCCATGACATAGACGGTCGACATTCACGCCATCCGACAACGGAGCGGGTGTCGATCTCCAGCCTGCCTCGCTTAACCGGGCGCGGTCCGCTGGATGACTGTTGGGGAGGATTGAGTATGCAAACGAAAGCGAAGCTGTGCCTTGCGTTGTCGACCGCGCTGGGCATGTCCTTGTTCGCCGCGCCGGCTATTGCCGCCGAGGCGCAGTCGCCGGCCGGTGAAGAGAACGGCGGCATCGGCACTGGCGAAATCATCGTTACCGCGCAGAAGCGCGCGCAGAACCTGCAGGACGTGCCGCTGGCGATCTCGGTGGTTTCGGGCGCGCAGCTCGAACGCGCCAACGTCAATTCGGCGGAGCAGCTGTTCCAGCGCGTGCCGACGCTCACCTTCCGCAAGGGCAACACCAACAAGGATTCGGCGCTGTCGATCCGCGGCGTTGGCACCATCTCGTTCGCTTCGGGCGTCGAACCTTCGGTTTCGACCGTGATCGACGGCGTGGTTTTCGCGCGTACTGGTCAGCAGACCTCCGACTTCCTCGACGTCGAACGCATCGAAGTGCTGCGCGGCCCGCAGGGCAGCCTGTTCGGCAAGAACGCTTCGGCCGGCGTCATCAACATCATCACGCGTGATCCGCCCAAGGCGTTCGGCGGCTATCTGGATGCGGCGTGGTACGAAGGCAACGAATTCCGCGTGCGCGGCAGCGTCGGCGGGGCGCTGGGCGAAGGACTGACGGCCTCGCTGACCGGCTTCTACGCCAAGTATGACGGCAACGGCGTGAACGTGTTCAACGGGCACAAGATCAACGGCTACGAACACTGGGGGTTGCGCGGCAAGGTCGTCTATCAGCCCAACGACACGTTCAAGCTGACCGTGATCGGCGACTACGCGCAGAACAACGACAACGGTTATGCCGACAGCATCGGCCAGGTCTTCCCCGGTGCCTACACCACGGGCGTGTTCATTCCGTCGCTGGCGCCGCTGACGCTGAACGACCGCAACAAGAACATCGACAACGATCTCGATCCGCTGACCAGGGACCGCAACAGCGGCGTTTCCGCGCAGATGGACATCGATCTGGGCGGCGCCACGCTCACCTCGATCACCGCCTACCGCCACTGGTACAACTATCAGCAGCGTGACGGCGATTTCCGTTCGGATGCGCCGAAGTATGTGGCCGCCGGCGCCGCCGCGAGCGATGTGTTGTCGCACGACCGCGGCGATCTGAAGTTCGACCAGTTCACCCAGGAACTGCGCGTTGCCTCGTCGGGCAAGCAGTTCCTCGAATACGTGGCCGGACTCTATTACTACCACACCAAGGAAGTCGATTTCTTCAACCGCACGGTCAAGGCCTGCACGGCCTCGACACTGGCGCCGGTGAACGGCCTGACGCCATGCGATGCAAGTTCGACCTACCTGACGCAGCAGGGCAACGCGGATTTCACCACCAAGCTGACCAGCTATTCGGCCTTCGGCCAGGCGACCGCCAACTTCACGCCCACGTTCCGCGGCATCATCGGATCGCGCTATACGCATGACAAGGTGGCGTTCGACTTCAGCCGCCGCTCCACTTCCGCCACGGCCTTCCCCGGCGTGAACCCGGCCTTTGCCGCCACCGGGGCCACCGCAAAGGATGGCTGGTCGGGCAATGTCGGCCTGCAGTACGACGTGGACAAGGATGTCATGGCCTATGGCACCTATACCCGCGGGTACAAGGGGCCGGCGATCAACGTGTTCTTCAACATGCTGGCGCGCGATACCGGGCCGATCGCTCCGGAAAAGTCAGACGCCTATGAAATCGGCCTCAAGACGCGGCTGTTCGATCGCCGCCTGACGTTCAACATCGCGGCGTTCTACGCCAAGTACAACAACTACCAGGCGAACTTCCTCGATCTGGTGGCGGGCCAGGTGGTTACGCGCCTGACCAATGCGGGCAGCGTTTCGACGCGCGGTGTGGAAGTCGATTTCAATGCCTCGCTGACCGACAACTTCTCGCTCAACGGTGGTTTCAACTACACCGACGCGCACATCAACAAGTTCAATTGCCCGACTGGCGCGGCAGTGACGTGCGCCGATGCCATCAACGGCAAGCCGCTGCCCTTCGCGCCGAAGTACAAGGGCACCGTCACCGCCGACTGGCGCCTGCCGCTGGGCCTGGAAGCGTTCAACGTCGATCTGAACACGTCGGTGGTCTATCAGAGCAAGACCAGCTTCGACATCAACCAGAACCCCTATGCCATCCAGACCGCCTATGCGCTGTGGGACTTGGGCGTGACGGTGCGGACCAAGGACGACAAGTACAGCGTCTCGTTCATCGCCAAGAACCTGACCGACAAGCACTTCGTCATCCAGCGCATTCCGAACGGCACGGCGTTCATGCGCCAGATCACGCCGCGCGATGCGCAGCGCTATTTCGGCGTCTCGGCGCGCATGAACTTCTGATCGGGTCGCAGGGCCGCCCGGGTTTCGCGCCGGGGCGGCCCACCCGTCACGCAACAGACCGCAACCTCGCGAAAGGCCCATGCGATGCGCGGGTTGATGCAGGACTGGCCGTTGACGGTCGACCGGATCGTCGACCATGCCGCCGACTGGGACGGGGATCGCCCCGTCGTCAGCCGTCAGGCCGACGGCTCTCTCGAACGTACCGACTATGCAACGATCCGCGCGCGGGCACGGCGCTTGTCCGCCGCGCTCACCGCGCTGGGTATCGGGCGCGGCGATCGGGTCGCCACCATGGCCTGGAACAATGCGCGCCATCTCGAAGCGTGGTTCGCGATCATGGGCATGGGCGCGGTGTGCCACACGCTCAATCCGCGCCTGTTCGCCGACCAGCTCCGCTATATCGTCGACCATGCGGGTGACCGCGCGATCCTGGTCGATCCCTGCTTTCAACCGCTTCTGGCCGAAGTGCTGGCTGGAACTGCCTTCAACGGCGCTATCATCGTGCTGGGCGATGCCGCTGCCGTCGATGCCGGGGTGCTGCCGGGTGCGGTCCCGGTCGAAGCCCTGATCGCGGAAACCCCGGGCGACGTGCGCTGGGGCGATTTCGGCGAAGAGACCGCCTGCGCGCTCTGCTACACCAGCGGCACCACGGGCAACCCGAAGGGCGTGCTCTATTCGCACCGTTCAACGGTGCTGCACATGCTGCTGACCTTGCAGCCGGACGTGTTCGGCCTTTCGATCAACGACGTGGCCATGCCGATCGTGCCGATGTACCACGCCAATGCCTGGGGCATGCCGCTGTCGACGGCGGCCGTCGGCTGCAAGCTGGTGCTGCCCGGCGCGCAGCTTGATGGCGCGTCGCTTCACGCCCTGATCGAAAGCGAGGGCGTAACGTTCTCCGCCGCCGTACCGACCGTGTGGCAAGGCCTGCTCCACCATCTCGATACCACCGGCGGCCGTCTGACCAGCCTGCGCCGGGTCATTATCGGTGGCGCCGCGCTACCCGAAAGCCTGGTCCGCCGCCTGCGCGAACACGGGGTGGAGACGGTGCAAGGCTGGGGCATGACCGAAACCTCGCCCATCGGCACGCATGGCAAGCTGACGCCCGAAGTCGCGGCCCTTCCGTTCGAGGAGCAGCTTCCAATCCGGCTCAGGCAGGGCCGCCCGCCCTTCGGCATCG
>NZ_DDFB01000026.1:0-43297 GCF_002336885.1 Novosphingobium sp. UBA1939
CGCCCGCGCCGCCCAGCAGCGCGCCGCCCAGGAACGCGGAACCGACGTTCAGCGCCGCTTCGGCGCCAGTCATGCGCTCGCCCAGCGCCTCACGCCCTCGCATCCGGTCGGGCGTCATCGCCAGTTCCTGCCCCGCGTTGATAACGCCTTCGCGAAGCATGGTCTGCAAAACCGTCTTTCCGCCGCCGCCCAGCATCAACGAAAGCGGTCCTGCCGGGCTGTCACCGATGTCCACGGCGGTTCCGCCGATCACATTGGCGGCAAACCCGGACACGCCTCCGCCCCGTGCCAGCGTGGCAAGGTCCGCGTCACGCCCGCCATTCCGGCGGCGGACTTGCACTTCAAATTCTTCTCGCGTCGCGGGAATGTTCTTGAAGGCGCTGGGGTTGCGCTGGCGTTCCGCTTCCACCGCTTGCCAAACCTTGTCACCATCGACGGAGACCGGCCCCAGCAAACCCCACAGCGGATCGCGGCGCAATGAGGCGGGATCGTGCCCCATGTCCTGCAACGTCTGCGCCAGGCCGTCGTATGCCTCATAGACACGTCCGCGCCGCGCATCCTCCGTTTCATCGGCCGCCGTGCGGAAGCTCGCCCCGATCTGGTCAAGGAATGAAGGAGCGGGAGGCGGGGGCGGAAGCGGCGTTTCTTTCGGTGCGGCCCTACGTTCGTTTGAAACTGGATAGGGCATCAGCGACCTCTGTACTCTTTGGCCTGCGCCTCATGTAGGCTCTGCGCATAGGCGTCCGCTTCCTGTGGTGTTCTGAAGATGCCAAGGTGGCGACCCGTTCGATAATAGGTCGCCATCGCTTCCTGATCGGTCATGATGCGACCATCGTCGGAAACCGTTGGCACCAACACTTCGCCCTGATCGGTGCCAAAGCTCATACTGCGAACGGTGGAAATGGAGCCGTCGCTATTGTGAACCACGGGCCGCTTGTGGAGATCGATATTTCCAGCCTGTATCAGGCCCGGAATCGCAGGCGACGGAGTGCGCTTTGCCACATTCCCTGGCGTTGCATCTGCACCAAGCAGAAATGGCCTGCCGCTCTTGGATACCAACCAGTTGCCACCCCGATCTTGCAGGCGGTAATACATTGATCCATCGGGGTCGGCATGGTCGACGACAAGTTGGTAGTTCGCCAGCACGTCCGCCTTGTTCACAGGTTGACCACCCGGATAGCGCACGTCTTTCGCGGCAAAGTCGTATCGGGATAGGCGCGCATCAAATTCGGATTCGTTCCAGCCACGCGGCAGTTCAACTTTGCGCCCGCGCACCGTGCCAAGCCCGCCTTGCCACGTCCCGTCCGGCCGGGCCGTCGCCCCGAACATGATCTTGACCGCCTTTTCGAAGCCGGCGGCGCTCCACGCGCCGGACGTGCCGCCTTTCGCCTGCGATCCCACGTAGAAATCAACGGCCGCCTGATAGATGTCTTCCGCGCCCCCAAGGGAATTCATGATTGCGGGGGAAACGACGCGGCGGAACGTCTCGCGAATTGCGTCCTGATCGATGCCGCCCCCCTTCGTGGGTTTCACCGGCAGAAACGGGGCCTTCGCCGTATCGGGCAACCGCGCCCCCAGCAGCGCGGTATCCTGTTGCGCCGGCGGCAGATTGGCGATCATCGCCAGCTTGTCCTGCCCCATCTTCACGGCAACGCGGTGGCGCTGATCTACCGGCATGGCCGAAAGCCGCGCCATCACTTGCGCCTGTCCGCCTTCGCCGGATTTCCACAGCGTCGATAGGTTGTCCCCCTCGGCATCGTCACGCAGGCCGATTGCCTTGCGTGCAGTCGCTAGGCGGCGCGTTTCTTCCGCCGATGCCGTGCCGGCGTTCACCTTCGCCTGCAACGCGGTCGCCAGGTTGGAAAGTTCGGGCGTTGCCATGCCCCGGTACTGCTGCATCTGCGCGGCGGAATCGGCCATGTAACCGAACTCCAGCAGGTCGGCCTCTTTCAACCCGGCCGACTTCGCCCGGTTGAACGCCGAAACCACTTCGCTTTGCGGCACGGCATCGCCATTCTCGATGCGGACCTTGATCGCAGCCAGCGCATCCTTGGCGGCCGATCGTTCTTCGCTGGCCGCACGCTCCGCCATATAGGCGGCTTCCTTTTCGGCCGCGCCCGCACGCTGGCCATAGAGCCGCATTTCTTCGGGCGTGAACACGCCGTTCAACTGGCCGGATTGCAGGATTTCCTTGGCCGCGCCGAACTGCCCGCCGCCGATCAATCCATCCAGCGTAGCGCCAAAGCCTTGCCGCAGGGCATTGTCCCACAATTTGGCCTTGGCATTACCCGGCCAATCGGCCGCGTCCATCATTTGCTTGATCGGCACGAGGTCACGGATCAGCTTCTGCGGATCGGGTGCGCCAAGCTGCTCGTTGGCAACCGAGTTTATAGCCTTTTCTACCCCGCGCCCTTGCGCTTCTGCGCGCTGACCCAGCGCCCATACCGATTCATCCCCGATCACATCGGCCCGGGCCGAAGCGATGGCGGGGGCGAAGCGCTGCATGACTTCCGGGTCGTTTCCGGCGGCGCTGGAAAGGCCATCCATGAACTTGCCCCAGCGATCGTCCATCGCCTGCGTTACCGCCGCTTCATGGCCCATCGCCCCGTCGGCCGTCTTGGTGCGCAGATCGGCGGCCTGGATGCGGGCCTGCTCTTTTTCGTCAGCCAGCTTGCCAAGCCATACTGCGGTGACCGCGCTCTGCTGGCGTCGCCTTTCCTCCATGGCGATCCGATGTTGGCTCGCCGCTATCTGATCCTGCGTTTGCGCGTTCTGATCGGCGATCCGCGATCCAGCCTGGCCCAGCGTGGAAAGCCCCTCGCCGATGGCGTCCAGTGTTGAGGACTGGCGCACCTGCTGGCGCAGGACGACACTGGAAGGAAGCTTGGCGACGTATCCCTCTGCCATGTCAGTAGCTCCGCAATCCCGGGAAGCTGTTGGCATCGTATTGGCGGGAATATCCGCCAGCGAAGCCGCTTGATGTCGTTCGCGGTGGAGCAACGGTGCTACCGCCAAGCTGCACTCGGCGTTCGGTCGCCAGTTGGGTCTGCAACAGGTTCCGGTTCCGCATATCGTTCGCGCCCGAAAGCACGGTGGAAATCGCGTTGAACGCGCCCGAGATGATCGCGTTGCGCGCCGCCACGCGATGCTGATCCGCGCTCATCAGATAGTTGCGCTGCTCGCCCATGGCCTGGGTGCGCCGCGCCGCGATGTCCAGTTCGGCCTGCTTGGCGCTGGCCGCGATCACGTCGGCCGCGCTGCCCGTGCCCACGGCAATGCCCGATCCGGCCATTTCCGTCAGGGCATCGCCCGCCGCCCGTCGTTCCGCGCGCCGGATCGCGCCCACGTCCTGCTCACCCGCCAGCAGCGAAAGGCGTGCGTTCTCGGCATCGACCGCCGCCGCGGCACTCTCGCTCCGGCTCGCGCCGATCGATTGCGTCAACCCGCCCACCGTCTGCATCGCCAGCGCGGCGGCCGGAAGGATACTTCCCATGATTATACTCTCCGCCAGATTTGCAGGTCGCCGCCATCGGGCGCGGCATCGGTCAGGATCGCATCCGGCCGCAGGCCCAGCAGCCATGCCCAGCGCTTCGCTTCCGCCCGGTCCTCAAGCGTCGCGTCCACGCGCCGGTGCGGCAGGCCGGCGATGAACCGGCGCGTCGCCGTCAGCAGCCGGAACGATGCATGCCGCTTGTCCAGCGCGAACAGGCCCCACAGCGTCGCGTAGCCGGCGTGCTGCTCGATCGCGCCCCCGCAGAAGATCGCCCGGTCGCAGGCATCGCGCACGGTGAAGGCATTGCCCGCTTCGCCAAACCGGTGCGCCGCGCGCTGGCGATCGTGCCAGGAAAGCGCCACCAGCTGCGTCGGTTGCAGCACCAGCTCAAGCGCGTCTTCCGCCCGGAAGGGATTGATCCGGATCATCGCTGCTGCACTTCCGTGGTGCCGCTCCACGCAAGGATCGTGGCCTGAAAGGGCGCAACGCGCCGCGCTTCCAGACGCGGCCGGCGGGTCCAGTCTCCGGCCTGCTCGATAATCCGGATGCCGCTTTCCGGGGCGAAGCCTTCATCGGTCGGGGAATCGCCCTGCAACTGTTCCAGCGGAACCAGGGTGTCGGGCACGCCCACCTCAAGGCCCTGCGACAATTCGACTTCGATCCAGCCTCGCCCGATCCGCGCCATTTTTCCGCGCGCCGGTCCTGTCTCTCCCCCGCTTTCGATGGGCAGGCCGGTCAGCACCGCCTCATAGGGCAGGCCGGCCACAACCGGCGTCGCCGGTTCGGGCAGGGTAAACTGGCCGGCAGCGTCGGTTTCCACCTGATACCACGCGCCGGACGCCACCACGTCGATTGTGCGGTTGCGCAGCACGGGATGGGTAAAGGTCGCCAACGGCTCCGCGTCATCATAGATCGCCGCCATATCCAGCATCACGGCGTTGACGTCGCTATCGCCGTCCTCGCGCCACTGCGCCATGCGCAGCACATGCCACGCCCCGCCGAACTCGGCCGCGATCCAGACTTGATCGTACACCCCATCGGGATCGGTGATGCAGCACAGATCGCGCGCAAGCATCCCGCTTGCCAGTTTGCGCCTGCCCCAGCCCAATACCTGTTCGTCGGGAAGATAGACGGCACAGGCAAGCGTGCCATCGCCCACCACCGCCCACAGATGGTTCAACGGCAGCGACTGCGCGGCCAGGCGAACGAACTTGGATTTGCCGATGTGCCGGGCATAGCGGGTCAGGTCCACGCCCGCTTCGGTGTTCCGGCCCGGATCGTAATCGCCTTCATGCACCCGCCGCCCGGAACGGTCGATGTAGATGGTGCGGCTGTCCAGCGCCACCGGCTCGGGCGTGCCGCAACTGCGGTTGTTCTGCCGATCGACACGCCGGTTGTTCGGCCCTACGCCACTGCCGGTGCCCGCCGGGCCAAGCGCGAACATGCCCGTCTTGTTCAGGATCAGCAGCTTGTCGTCGCCCACCATGTGGAAAACGGGGTTCGGGTCCGGCAACTCGGCCGTCAGGGCCATATCGTTGGTAAGCTCGCCCAGCTCGTTCCAGACGGCGAAGTTGTGCAGGTCGCCCGATGCGCTGCCATAGACGGTGTTGTCCTTGGACAGCCACAGCCGCTCGTTCCAGATGCAGGCGGATTCCGGATGCCCGCGCGTGTCGCTGAACGCGCCGAAGCGCCAGCGCCATGTGCCATAGGCATAGCTGACCGATCCATCGACTGGCACCCATGATCCCCATTCGGGATCGTAGTAGCCGCCGGTGTAGTCGTAATTTCCGTCCACGCTCGAGAACGGCAGGTGCCGAAGCACCGTCGCGCCTACCTCGGTTGCGCTCGTGAAGCTGGTTATGCGCAGGATGCCGATCTTGTCGTGCACGTATTCAAGCTGCACGCCCGCCGCCGGCTTGTCGTTGATGTCGGTGCCATGGCCAACGCCATCCCACTCCACGCCTTCGGTATGCACGGGGCTATAGCCGCCCGTCCGCATCGCCGCGCCGCCACCCACCACGCGATAGACGCGCTCCTCATAGGTCAGCAGTTGCCCGGCGGTTACCGTGATGCCCGGCTCCCATGCCGGAATGTCGCCGAAATCCTCCGCTTCAAGCTGGAACAGGCCGCCAACGTCGGTGGCCGCGAAGATCCCCGTTGTGGCGGTCAGGGTCACGTCGCCGGAAAGCGCGGACGCGGAAACGCGCAGTCCCTTGTCCTCGTTGCGATCTTCGAACGGGCCGTTCTTCAGTTCCAGATCGGCGAAGGAAAACGCGGTCGCGCCATCGCGGCGGAACTCGCGCGGCTTCTTGCCCCGCATCGTGCAATAGAGCACGTCCTTGTCGTGATGCGTGCGCAGCTGCTGCACGTCGGCCCAGCTATAGGGGCTGGCCACTTCCACCGGCACGCCGCCGATCGCGATCAGCGCGTCGTTGGTATAGACGCGGAACTTGCCGGCGCTGGCTTCGATCACATGGCCTTGCGTTGAAAACGGCTCGAAGCGGATCAGCCGGCACGGCCCCGGCGCTTGCGCCACATGGATCGTGCCCGGCATCGCCTCCGCCGGGCCTTCCACCAGCGGCGCCCATCCCACCATCTGCTCCACGGCGATGGCGTAGATGCCCTGGTCGATGCGCGCGGACAGGCGGCGCGAAAGCTCGCCACCGTTGAAGCTGGTCTGAACCGGTGTGGTGCGGCTCATAACACGTCACCGCCAACCGGCGCGAGGGCTGGGCCAGTGTGCCGCTGATAGCCAGTCGCTCTTGACGGCCAGCGCGCTGCGGCTCGTGCGGCCCGTCTGAAGGCCATCGGTGCGCTTGGCCAGTTTCAGCGCGGCGTCTGCGCTCTTGCGCGCGCGATCGGTGATCGATTCCGATTGCGTCACGGCATCGGCCATGCGGGCCGCTAGCTCGGTACGCACGGCCTTGACGAAATGCGCGGGCCAGCGGCTCACCGTCATGCCCAGCTCGGCGGAAATGTAGCGCAAGGGCAATGGCGCTTCCCGGTTGGTCAGGATGCGCCCGCCTTCCTCCTCGCCTTCGAACCACAGATCGGTTTCTTCGCGGTTCGGCACCAGCCACCGCATGTTGTCCACGGGCAGGGCATAGGCATACTTCCAGCCAAGGCCCGCTGGCAGTTCTTCCTGCAGGGGCAGCACCGTGCGGCGGATCGCGAAGTTCCAGGTGTGGGCCGGCAGCAGTTCGCGCACAACGTCGGACCAGTGCTGGCGCGCCTGCGCGGCCGTGTTGCCCCTGTCGTCGATCGATTGCAGGCGGGTTGTGCTGCCAAGGTCCGCCAGCGCACCGTTGACGATACCGGTCTGCGATGGCGTATCGGACATCATGGCCTCATAAGAAAGGCGGCGCGCCGGATGTCCTTCCGATCCCCATCCGAAGTTCCAAACTCCGGCGCGCCGCAGGTTGGCGAGGCGGGCCTTGGGAGAGGTTAAGGCCCGCCTCGCTGGTCGATCAGCGCTTGGTGACGATGAAATCCACGATCAGCGTGCCCGCAGCCGGCCAGTTGGCCGATGGCGTCAGCAGCACTTCTTCGGTGTCGGTGGACGGGTCCGCCGCCAGGGTGGCGATGGTAAGATCGCAACGCTTGGTGGCATTGGCTGCGGGGCCGGCGGTGGCCGTAACGTACTTGGCCGCCGTCGTCGCATTGCCCACGGTGATGTTGGTCGCGGAAATGTTCTGGTCGCTGGAGATGGTGAAGCCCTTGGGCACAACGCCCGCCGGCAACTTCGCCACGCACAGCGGATTCTGCGTTCCGCCCACGCCGGCATCGGCGAAGTTGAACACGTTGCGAAAATGGCGGGTGCCGGCATTCACGCTCGTGCCCGGCGCCTTCTTCAGCGGATCGGTGTCGCTATAGGCGGAACCGTACTTGGTCGGCATGGCCTTGTTCCTTCTGACTGTCCCGGCAGTGGCCGGATGGATGCAGGAAAGCAGGCCGGACGGCGCATGGCCGCCCGGCCGTGCCGGTTACCGGGTCTGGAAGATGAAGCACTTGTCTTCGTCGGTGCGGGCCACCGCCGATCGCGCTTCGCCGTAGAACTGCTGCGAATGGTTCTTGTCGTTCCGGTCGCTGATCTTGCCCCAGAACTCCACCCACTTACCGCGATGGAGGCCGCTGCCGACGAAGCACGGCAACTGCCGCGTCACCCCCGCGTCGGTGTAGAAGTTCGCCCAGCTTTCCGGCATCGATTCGGCGTCGGGCGTGATGCTGAAGAAGCGGAAGCCCATGAACGGCTTGATCTCGCCTTCGACCAGCGGCTTTGACCCGTTGTAGTCGTGGCTCTTGTACTCGGGGATTTGCAGCAGCGCGCTTTCGTCCTCCGGGCACAGCAGGATGATCGGTTTTTCCCGCTGGATGTTGACGTGCCGCTTGCGCAGCAGCTCGCGCATGCCGATCAGCTTGTTCAGCGTCAGGCCCACGCCGCCATGCACCAGGACATTGGCGTTCTTGAACGGCACGGCGGTATCGCCGAACTCGCCGGACCATGCGTTGCCGAAGAAGCCCACGCCGAACATGTCGTCGTGATAGGTCGCGGCAGCGGCGGCCACTTCGCGCACCAGCGGGCTGCCAAGATCGACTTCCGTGGTCTGCGCGTCCTCGCGATCCAGCAGCGGCGCGACGTTCTCCAGCGGGCCGGGCTGAATCCAGCGCGCCACGCTGTCGATGTCGGTATTGTCGGTATCGCTGTTTCGGCCCGTTTTGGGCTTCATCTTCAGCCGGCCGAAGCGGTTCTCGATGCGGGCCTTCTTGTTGCCGGTATAGTCGTTATCGCTGCCGCACAGGGGATAGAGCATCCCCGGTTCCTGCCGCAGCGTGGCGGTCACGTTGTTGCTGAAAGTGACGTTGCGATGCTTATCAGCAAAATCTTCGGACATTTTGCCCTCCTGGGTCAAAAAACGAACGGGTGAGGTTGGTTTTTCGACCGGGGAAGCGGCAGGTGCCGGGCCGATCTGGCGGTTCACGCACCGCGTTGGCGTGGCTGCTTTCGCCAGAGCATCCGGGGCTTTGCAGGGCAAAGGGAGGCCGGAGGGCGCCGCCGGGCATCAACAGGGATGAAAACTGCCCGGCGGCGGCACGTATTTACCGTATAGGTTGAAAAAAGGTCAAGCCCCCCTGCGCGCGATAGCTTGATTGAGCGCGTCCCACTTCTTGGCCTCGGGTGATCCCTTGACCTTCGCCTTGGCCATGAAGTCGGCATCGCCCATCAAGCGATTGGCCTCCTGTTGCGCCGCTTCGGGGGCCATGTTCCCGCCGCGCAGGGCCACTGCCGCGCCATCCACCTTTTCCAGTTCGCCGGTCTTCTCGGCCAGCGTGAACAGTGCGCGCATGGTTGCCCCCGCGCCCTTGGCATTGGCCAGCGAATCCAGTGCCTCAAAGTCCGCGATGCCCGCCGCGCGAAGCATGTTGTTCACGGCCTCAATGCGCGTGTTGTAGCCTTGCGTGCCAAATTCCAGGTCCAGCGCCTGAAAATCGGCCTTGTTCTGCGTGGCGATCTTGGAGACCAGTTCCGCCTGCTGCCGGTTGAAGAACGCCGCGGTGCGTTCGGCAAAGCGCGCCGGGATACCTTCATCGAACGCGAACTGGCGATAGGCGGTCGCCATTTCGCCGCTGTCACCTTCCGGAACCTCGAAGTTGTACTTGTCCGCGCTTTCCGGCCGCAGCTTCTCGCCAAATTCCTTCCACCCCGCATCGTCAGCCGGGATCGGCACGCGCCCGCGCGCCCATGTGCGCGTTTCCTTCAGGCCCTTGGCCAGGTCTTCGACCGTCGCATAGCGGTTCAGGTCGGGATCGGCCCGGTATTCGTCCGGCAGGCCGTTCATCCAGGCCGGCAAGGATGGTGCCGGGGCCGGCGCGGGCGCTGCGGCCGGTGCAGGGGCTGGCGCGGGGGCAGGCGTCGGCGCGGGTGAGGGCGCGGGCGCGGGCGTGCCACCACCGGCAAGCTGCTGGGAAATATCACTCACTTCGGGTCTCCCTTATTTGGCGCGCCAGGCGCGCGAGCTTCTGTGAATCCGCGCGAAAGCGGCTGATCACGTGCAGCACGATCATCCGCGCGCCTTCGGTCATGCGCAGTTCGGTATCGCTGGCGTTGATCCGCGCCTTGCCAAGCCCCGCGATGCGCGAAATGTCGTCCAGCACGATCATCGCGTCCGGCGTCAGCTGCTCGCCGGCCTCCCCACCAAGGAAAAGACGCTGGTAGGCGGCAATAACCCGCTTTTCGTGTTGGTAGGCCCGCAGGCGCGCCAGCACGCCATCGCCATCCGGCTTGTGCCGGGCGGCCATGGCTTCAAGTTCGCGCTCGATCATGCCAGGCCGCCTTGTGGCAGCGGTTGGCCGCCCGCCGCATTGGCCTGCGCCGCATCGGTCAGCACCGGCACGGTTTTCAGCAGCTGGTCAAGCTGGGCCTTCTGCGCCTTGTCGGCGTCGAACGCCTCGCGTTCTTCCTCCGTGGCCCGCATCGATGCCGGCACCCCGGCGATGCGCGCCAGTTCGGGGATCACGCGCTGCATCGGGAACTCGCGGCGGAAGTCGTCGACCACGGACGGATCGAATTGCGCCAGCGAACCCACTTGCGATGCCAGGTTCAGGAACGCGGCGCTTTTTCCAGCCTCCTGCAAGGCCGTCAGGCCATTGTCATAGCGGATGCCAAGGCCGCCGCTATAGGCGAGATATTCCGCCACTTCGGGCGGCGCGTCGTCGAACAGGCCGATTTCCGCCATCAGCACAAGTTCCGCTTCCGTCATCGGGGAAAGCCAGTGCTGTTCCTGAATGGCCAGCGGGGACAGCAGCAGGCCCTTTTCCGCCGATTCCTCCGCGATCCGCGCCGCCGGGATGTGGCTTTTGTATTCGCGGTTCAGTTGCAGCAGATCGCGGTAGAAAACCCGGTCGATCAGCTGCTTTGCTTCGGCAGACAGTTCCTGCGCGTCGCGCGCGTCGCTGTTGGTCAGCATTTCGCGCACCATCGGCTCGCCGCGCTCGTTCATCCCGCCAAAGGTCAGGCCGAACGGCTTGATCTCCACCACGTCGATGTCATCATCGGGCAGCAGCAGCGGCGGTTTCAGGTTCAGTTCCGCCGCGAACACGCGATCGGTCCAGATCTCCAGTTCCATGCAAACGCGCGAAAGCACCTTCATCGAAGGGCTGCGGCCCCACGTCGATTTGTTGGACCGATTGAAGCAGCTTACGATCCGGCGTTGCGAGTTGTAGCCGCCTTCCTTGAACAGCATTTCGTCTTCAACGGACCAGTAGCCGGCCGACCACACCTTGCCCTTTGCGTCCAGGCGCTCCGGATCATAGGCCCGGTTGGGCTCGATCACATGCAGGAACGTCATCGAATGGTTCGGCTGTGCATTCGGCCCGGTCATGTACTCACGAACCTTGGGCGGCGCATCGTCACCCCATTTCGCCAGCGCCTGTTCCGCCGTCAGCTCGATGGCACGGTGCGATCGCATCACGTTGCCTTCGGCATCGCGTTCGATCCACACGTCACCCACGAACTCGGATTGATAGGAAAGCCCCGCGATCCGGCCCAGCTGGTCACGGCGTTTGTCCACCCACAGGCTTTGCGGGCCGAATGAGAATATGCTCATGGCCGATTCATGCACGTTGCCAACGAAGCCGCTGCGCGGATCGTTGCGGAGGCTGAAAAGCTGCTTTTCCTTGGCTTCCAGCCATTGCTGATGCGCCACCTTCCGCATCAGGCTTTCATCGCCCAGTTCCAGCTTCTGCCAGCGCTGGCCCTTTGGCATCACGTAGGATTCGAACACCGATACGCCGTCTTCCAGCGCCTGCGTGGTATAGGGTTCGTGGTTCATCCCCATCATGGGCTGGTTTTGCAGCCACTTGCTCTTGCCCATGCCCCCGGAAAACAGATTGTCCTGCTCGGGGAACACAAGCCGCGCGATCAAGGCCCACACGGTATCGTAATTCGATCGGGCGGCTTCCATGCGCGCCTGATTGGCCTTCACCTTGTCGGGATCGATCATCGCGGCTTGCCCTCTCTCGGATCAGTCGAAGCGCAGGAAACTGGCGGGGATTTTGGCGCTGCGGCCACCGCCCACCGGCAACGGCTGCAACAGGCTGGACTTCGCCCAGGCGTCGCCTTCGTCATCCAGCAGCCAGACAGACATGACTTCGGCCGCGTCCACATGCACGGGGAAGGCAATTTCCGCCGTCAGCATGAATGAATTGTCGAAATGGCGGAATGCGAACTTGTCGCGGGTAAAGCGCAGCCGGGAAATCGATGCGATTTCCACGTCATCGGCATCCGCAAACGCCACCGTTACCGATCCGGTCAGCGACGGGATGCCAGTGGCGATTTTCATCTTCTCGCGAACGATGGCCGGCGCTGGTTCCTTGCCGATCTGCGCAAGGACGTCCTTCGCCTTCTCAAGTTCGTCGAACAGGTTGCCGATCGCATCCGTGGCGATCACGATCACGGAATCGTCGCCTTCGACAACGTAGCCGGCGCGCTCGAGTGCAGCGCGCAGCACAAGAATGTTGCCGTCACTCTGCGATTCGTCGTTGGGCAACGGTGCATCGGGGAAGTCGCCGGGGGCAGCACCGCCGGTCTGATCGGACAGGGCCGCGCCAGTTGCCTCGCCCCCGCCCTGGGCGTCGCTCTCATGCGCGGTACGCCCGGCCATTTCCGCTTCGATCGCCTTCACCAGCGTCGTTCGCGCATGGCCGGCATGTTCCAGTTCCAGCATGGCGGCCAGATCGCCCGTGCGAATATCAGGCAGCTTGGCTTCGATGGATGCGACGGTGCCCTTGATCAATTCGGACAGGTCGTATTCCACGGTCTTTCCGTCTTCCATGGTCGTTCCTTTCGGTCAGGTGCCCAGCTTGCTTTTCGTACCGCTGGACGGGTCAGCTTCCGCGCCAAGGCCGCCGGTGCGGCGGTTCACGCGGCTCCCGCGGCGACTGGCCAGTTCGTCGGAAATGGTGCCGCTCGTGCGGTCCACCCGCTGTACCGGCGCGGCATAGGTCTTTGGTTTCGGCGCCAGCGCGGACGAAAGCGCCGCCGTCGCGCCAGCGCTCGCCACGCCGGCTATCAGCAAAGGTGCGATGGCTCCCATTATCGATGCTCCTTGTGGGCGAATTGACCGGTTCCGAAGTCCGCACGCCGGCGCGAACGGTGCTGCTCGCCATCGGCGCGCCCACGGCTGCGCCCGTCGCTATCGGCGCGCGCGCCGCGCTTGGTCAGGCCCAGCGCCAGGTACTGGCCGCCGTCATGAACGTGGCTGAAGTCGTTCTTCAGCGGCTTGTCGGCCCAGCGGCCGGAACCGTTGGAAAGCTGGCTGCGCAGGATCACGTAGCCGTTCTTGAAGCCGCGCCGCAGGAACCGGCACTTGTCCGAAATCGACAATGCGGGTTGCCCGCCAATCATCTTGGTCAATGGTCGGCGCACCGCCTCCAGTCGCTCGGGCAGGCGGTTTCCGTTGCACGGCGCGGGCTTGATCTTCCATGCCGCAGCGTTGATCCCGCCCTCTTTCAGCGTCTTCTGGAATGCCTTCCAGAATAGCTTGATCCAGCCATAATCGTCGCGATCTTCGCCGTAAAAGGCGGCCGGATCAGCCCACGCCCCGCCGAATGTGAAGTGGGCATAATGCTCAAGCCAGAACTCGCCCACGATGCGGCCGAACACTTCCGGCCCCATCTGCTCAAGGCCCTTGTCGGCATCGTCCTGAAACACCACGCATTCAGCGGTCCAGCGTTGCCGTCCAAGATCGTCAATCTGGCCGAACACAGCAGCCGGCGTTGAGCCACCATCCACCGCAAGGCACATCGGCAAGTCGCGTTGCGGCAGCAGGTCTGGCACGCAATGGATGTCGTCGTTGTACTCGGGATAGACCGGCTGACCGTTGCGCACGGCGCCGAACTCGTTGTCCACGAAGCGGCGGATGTCGTTGGCCGTCAGGCCCAGCATCAGCGATTCGTAGTAACCATCCGGCAGGTTGCGGATGTTTTCCGGCAGCGGGTCTTTCGATCGCCCGCCGGGCTGGCGATGGAACCCGATGTTGAAGCGCGGCCCCAGCGCCTTGCGCAATTCCGCCGCCAGGTCGTCGCTGATCGGCAATTTCTGCTCGACCAGCAGTTCGTAAGTCCAGTTGTCGATGTCCGGCGCGTTGAAATCCGCGATCACCGTGCGATACTGGCATCCGCCATGCGCGGCCGAGGGGTAGCGCCCGGTTCGCGGCAGGCCGAACCGCAGCACGCCCTTGTCCAGCGTATCCACCTCGTTCAGCCACAGGCCGGTAAGCTCCAGCCCCTTGAGCACGTCCTCCGCCTTCTGGTCGCCCATGGCGCGGAAATAGACCTCAATTTCCCAGCGCTCCGGCTCGCTCCCGTCCAGCAGCGCCACATCGAAGGATAGGCGGTGCACCATTTCCCGCCCGTTCCAGTTGTCTTTCGTCTTGGGGAACCAGGTGAACCACGAATTGAGAACGTTGGTTTCCAACTGGCCATAGGTGTCGCGCACCACGCACCAGCGCACGCGGCGCACGCCGTCCGGCCCCTTGTTCTGGAAACGCGGGCTTTGGATGATCTTGCGGATGCAGCTTGTAGTTTTCGCGGAGCCGTACGGCCCCATGATCGCGCAAATCAGGCTTTCGTCCGCGATGAACGCTTCGGAGACCGGGCCGACAGGGGCCAGCATGGCAATGCTGCTCATGCCTCGCCTCCGCTATCGGCGTCGCCGTCGTCGACGTCATCCCATTCGGCATCGACCAGTTGCCCGTCGCGCAGCGTCATGCCCGCCAGCATGTCCGATGTGATCTGGCCGCCTTCCAGCGCCTTCTGGATCAGCGCGCCCGCATGGCGCGTGCGATCATCCAGCTGATCGAAGCCGCCAGCCACGCCACCGGGGAACACCAGCACGCCATCGGACTTGACGTTGACGTTCGCCTCGACCGGTTTCTTGCTGTGGACGTACTCCGCCGTGGCTTTCTGCGCGGCAAGCTGCACGTTCAGCGCCTTGATCGCAACATCGCCCGGCTTGCCCTGCGATCGGCGCGCCGCGCTTTCCAGCGCCTCGCAGGCATCGGCCAGGCGGTTGATGCTATCGGCCGAGACATTGCCGCGCGATGCCTTCACCAGATCATGCACGCCCCGCGCCAGCTCGCTGACCAGTTCGTCTAGCTGGCGTTGGCGCTCCTGGGTGCCGTCCGCGATCAACACCAGCTCGACAAGCTGGTCCAGCGGCGTCGCGTAGAGGCTTGCCATGGCCTCTACGGGATCTCCGTACTTGTGGATGATAAGCCGCGACAATTGCTCGCTGCGCTTGTTCCCCGCGCCCTTTGGACGGCCCGGTCCGCGCGCTGCAGGTGGCGATCGACGCAGGATGCGGAACACGTCGGGCGGCAACGTGCCATCGGCCCGGCGCAGAGCGTCCACGGCGGAGGCATCCGCTTCCACGCCGAACAGGCCCGCCTGCGCCGGTTCTTCCGCTGCGCGGCGCATGGCGCTTTCAAGGGACGAGGGCTTGCTTGACATGCCCGTCACCCCCGGCCTAGCCTGCGCGGGCTGTCACCGCAGAGCGATTCATGCGCCCCACACCGGCCATTGACCCCAACCCGCTCCGCATCGCGCCGATTTTTCGCGCGCAGTAGCAAATCCGGCCTGATGCAAGCCCACACCCCGGACCCCGCGCCCCGGCGACAGACGATCCGCGCCTTCGGTCCGGTCGGGATGGTGCTGCCAGTGGTCGGGGCAAAGCCGCTGGCCGACTTTTCCAGATTTCCGGCCCGGTGTCCGGAACCCGCGTACCTGGGCGCGGCCATGCCGAAGGGGGAAGCCACCCCCCGGCGGCCTTCGGCCGCCGGCCGTCGCGCCGCGCGGATCGCGATCGGCAGGCCGCCCCGCGTCGCCAGACAGGCAATTTGACGACGCACCCCACGAAAGGCGCGGAACTCCGCCGATCCGCTGGCCCGTTGCGACGCTGCCGTTGCGACGGTGCCCAGCGCCAGCCCGCTAAGTGCTTGATTTCCGGCTATCGAGGCCAGGCGGTGTGAGCGCCTGGCCTCGCTGCCGCAGCTGCACGAGCGGATGCTGTCACCAGCGCCGCCGCAGCAGATCGCGCCGTGGACCGCCGCGAAATTCCCCAGCCCGCCGCACGCCCGCCCCCTCAACACCCGTCCGGGCCAATATCCAGCCCTTAGAATATTCGCGAAGGCGGAAGCGTGCCGAGCCATGGCGGCAGGTTTCACCACATACGGCGAATTAACGCAATCTCGGACTGCAAGCGTTCCGAATGTTCTACACTGGAACGCTCTTTAGAACATATATCCTATTGAACTATATAGATAATATGAAGTGTTCCGAATGTTCTGCGTTAGCGCGCGTGTGAAGCGCGCGCGCGTCCCGCGCGTACATCATGAGACCGGCTCGGAAAGCTGGAACGCTGGAACGCCTCACACAAGGCATTGATTTATAAACATATATTGCGTTCCAACACCCTAGAACGCTCGGAACATCGGGAACGCCCACAAGCCTCTCCAAGCCGTCCCATCAACTGCCTGCAAAACCGGGTCCGGGTCCGGGTGGATATAGAGGCGCGAAGGCTCATATTATCCCGTTGTGAGAATAGGTTAGGCGAAGTGAGGCCCGCCGCACCGCGCGTCTATCGACGCGCTGGCGGGCCGCGTCATTTTGTGTATTGACATCCATTTTTCACCATATACGGTAAAAAGCGTCCGCCGCATTCGGCGCTGACAATCCGGCATAGGAGGCCGACCGAAATGACCAAGTTTGCAGAGATGACACCCCCGCAGCGCAACCGCTGGCTGTCATGGGCTGACAGCCATGACTGGGGCGGCGACAAGCCCGCCCGGTTCGTCGACCATCCGGAACACGGCTTTGTCATGGAAACCACCGGCGGTTTCTTCAGCACTGACGAACTCGAAAGCGAGCAAATCGAAACCGCGCACCACGCCACGCCGGCCGACCTGCGCGCTTGGGCGGGGTATTGACCGATGCGCCGCCAACCCGTCACTCGCGAGGATCATATCCCGGCCGGCGCGATCAAGGTCGCGCACAAGCATTCCAGCGCCGTCGCCTATCTCTATGAGAGCGGCGGAAAGCCGGCCGCCATGGTCTTTCATGGCCGCCTGCGTAAGCCCGCGTGGCGCTATCGGTTCCAGAGCGTCCAGCGCCGGGATGCATCGATCGCAGGCTATTTCGCCAGCGTCCAGCACCGCGAAGAATCCCGCGCCGCGCTGAAGGCGAAGGGCCGGGGCGTGGTCGTTGGCGATATTCTGGCCACCTCGTGGGGCTATGAACAGACCAACATAGAATGGTTCGAGGTCACGGCGCTGATCGGCACAACCATGGTCGAAGTGCGCGAGCTGGCCGCCGGCATAGAGGAAACCCACTGGCAGCAAGGCAAGACCGTGCCGCTTCCCGGAGCCTACAAGGGCGAACCCCTGCGCCGGCACGCCCGCAACGGCAGCGTGCGTATCGATGACGTCCGCACCGCCTACCGCGTGGAGCCCACGCACCGGATCGGCGGCAAGGGCGTTTACGCCGCCCGGCACTACACCGCTTACCATTGACCGCTCATTGCGCCGCCGGGTCCGGGATCGGGGCCGGCGGCCATGTGAGCGGCCATCCGGCCGCGTCACTCCCGAAAGGAAACCTCATGCGCAAGAAAATCCGCATCGGCGATCGCATCAAGTTCAAGGCCGCCACGCGGTCCAGCTATCGCGTCGCGGTCCGCAAGGTAAACGGCTTCACGCCAGACGGTCGCCCGACCGTGGGCTATCATGGATGGTCGAACTTCGTTGTTGAGCCTCACGAGATAATCGACCGGCTCGATCGCGAAGGTTGAGGCCCGCACCATGGCAACCCAACTCGATCTATTCGCCACCCCGCCCACAGCCGACGAGCTGGGCGCGCGCATCCTTTCGGCCGGCCTTGCTCCCAATGCGTTCCTGCTCGATCTCAACCGATCGCTGTCCAGCGACAATCAGGCGCTCCCGTGGCCGTGGAATCTCCCCTCCCGCCTCATGCGCGGCCCGATCGCGGTGCAGCAGCCCGAAACCGACTGGCAGGGCAATCATCATCCGCGCCGCATCGGGCTGCGCCATCCGCGCTTGGCCGATCATCCGTTCGTCAAGCAGGCAGAGGCCGCGCTGGGCATGACGATAGACCGCGAACCGCCCCGCAACCGCCACGGTTATTCTGATTCCGATACCGCGCGCTATTGGCACGCGGTCGACCTGATCAGCGCCGGCCGTGTGGATGACTTGTTGCGAACGCTCGATTTCACAGATCCCGGTGCGGTGCTGTCAGCGGTCGCCTATGGGCTGGATTTCGGGCCGCACGAAGGCAAGGCCAAGGGCCGGCCGCACCTCACCCCCAAGGCCGCGCGAACGGTGCTGGCCGCGATCGGCGCGGACTGTCCGGCCGAGGCAGATGACGCCCTGCGCGCGGCGGACTTCGCGGAGGTCAAGCAGGAGCGCGGCAAGCCGCACCGCGTCGTCAATTGGCGCAACACCTTTACCAAGGCCGCGAACGTGTGGGGCCGCATTCTCGGCATCGAACGGGGCTGGCTGAAACAGGGGCCGTTCATCGCATGGACCGATGCCGGCAAGGCTCGCACCGGCGCGCTGATCTAGCGCTTTCGGCGGGTCGGGGCCTTCGATCGCTGCTCTATCACGGCAGCGATGGCCCGGCCGCGCACTTCGTTGCGCATGGTCGCCGTCTGCTGGTTGGCATATTCCCACGAATTATCGAGAACCTTGACGATTTCATTCGTCCATCGGCGATAGTCGCGCTCGCCATCCGCACACAGACCCAAGGCGGCATCGGCGATCGTGGCCGCCGGTTCGGCATTGCCGCGCGCCAGGCGCGATGCATTGCCCAGCGTGCAGCTTTCCCAGGCGGCCAGTGCCTTCTGCCTTTCGGCAATCCGCATCGCCTCGATGTCGCTGCGGCCGGCCGCCGCCACACCCTGCCCCATCAGCACCAGCGCCAGCGCCGCGAACATAGCTTACCCCCTTGCCGAATCGTTCCGCATCCGTTCTCTTTCCAGCATGGCGAAAAGAAGTGGCGCGATAAAGTCTTGGGTGCAGACGCTGGACGTGGCCATCGCGGAAGGCGCGGAAATCCGCATGATCTGCACCACGTGCAAGCAATACCGCGATGTCGATCTTGTGGCCCTGCGCGCCAAGCTGGGCGGCTCCTACAGCCTGATTAACCGCCGCTGCCGCTGCCGCATCACCCCCGGTTGCGAAGGCTGGAACCAGCCTTGGTATCGCGAAGGCGTCTATCGCCATCTGTGGGACGAGGAGACGAACGAACGGTGGATGCGGATCGATTGGGAACGCCAACGCCACGTTAAGAACAAATAGGGAACAAATGCTTTCCTACAAGCATCCGATTCGGCATGATGCCCGCTTCCGGGAATCGCCGGCAGGATGGAAAGGGGACCAAATGGACAACATCACGCAGCTGCACCCGGCCGAACCCATGTTCACGCCGCGCGATCCCGAAGGCGATTACGAGCGCGCCCGCATGGCGCTGGTCGCCCTGCGTGATCTTCTGGAAGCCGTGCCCAGCGTCAACGCGATCGATCCGCCTTCGCTCGGCGCGATGCTTGGCCTGATCGCGGAAAGTCTGCCGGAATGGCCGGGGCTGGAGGATTGATGTTTGCAGTCTTGGCTCAAGCTGCCCGCTCAATGTTCACAGACGCTGGGCATCAGGAGCGCTCCTTGCGCGGCGGATCGTAATACGGGCAGTACGTCCGCATCAGTTCATCCCGCAGTGGGCAGTTGTTCGCGTAAGCCATGCGTTGCTGTCGATCAAAGCCGCAGTTCGGGCATAAGGCTTGCACGGGAACTCGTGGTTCAGTGGTCATGGGGCAGACTCCCAATATCGAATTTGGTATTCATCAATTAGCGATACGGCGCCATCTTCCGACCAGTCGAATAGTGGATCACCGAACTGGCAATTCTCGTCTTCGCAGAATGCCTTCAATGTTTCGACAGCATCGTTCCAGGCAATACGCGGGTCCATCGTCGGATCAACGGCCAGTTGTCGAAGCTGCATCGCTTTCACGAACTGGATGCGCGGATTATTGGCGATAGCCCGGTCAATCGCATTGTTCATCTTTGCGTCGATAGTTTCGCGTACGGTTTTTTCGACGGTGCGCCGGATCATCCAATCAAGCATCGCCCCTGACCTCCCCCTTCATGGCTGCGATGAATGCTCGTGCCTTTTTCCCGCCATCGGCCTGCAATGCGTGTCGTCCCGTATCGCCTTCGCTATGGATCAGTCGGGCCAAGCGCGCTTGTTCACCGTACCATGCCAGCGTCTCGATCAGTTTCTCCACCCTAGGCACCGGCACAAGCTCGCCGGACCTGTAAGCGTTGACGAGGGCAACGATGAACGCGGCGTTTGCGGCGCTGGTCGGACCGCAACCGGTTATCGCAGGGCACTTGCCATCGGCGTCCAGCATGACAAGGGAGTTGCCGATAGGGTCGGTGTGATGCACTTGCTCGATCAACTCTTGGATGGCCGCATCGGCTTTTCCGTTGATTTGCTCGAACCAGATGCCCCACTCCCCTTGAGTTGCCTTTGCACTCAGCGCGGCGAGGGTGTCCTTGAGGTCGGTCATGACGTCTGCCTCACGATTATGGTGGGGGAATTGACTTTCGCGACCTTGACCAAGGCGGCGTGGAGCATGGCCCCCAGAAACGCGGCCCTTTCCTTCGCGTAGCAGGTCAGCGCTAAATCGATGATCTTAATTGCTTCAAGCGACTGGTAACGTTCGCGATCCGACACAGGGATTTGCTTCCAGAAATCGGGATGAGCACCGACGTAATCGCGTCCCTCGTACTTGAACGATATTACGTGATCGGTTGGGAATTTGTTCCATGTAGCGAACACCGGGGCTCGGGGCATTGCATCGACCAGACGCTTGGCGGCCCGCAATTTTTCCAGCGTGAAACTGTTCGGACGCTCCATATCCTCGCTCACCCCTCATCCCCCTGCAAGGCGGTCAACGGCACCGCCAGCGCGTTGTCCGGCTTTCCGCTGAACCGCACTTTCAGGCCCTTTTCCACGCCGTCGATCTTGGCCAGAGATTGCCGCCATCCGCCGTTGGCCCACTCGCTGCCCTTGAACACTTCGCACAGCGACTTGTTGGTTTCGTAGGCCACGGCCAGGTACTGGCCCTCCCACACTTCCGGCCGCGCATCGTCGATGCGCCAACCGCCCTTGTCGTTCCGCGTCAGCGAAATTACCCGAAGGCCATAGCTTTTCAGCTTGCGCCGCGCTTCTTCGTCGATCGTGGAATCCGGTTCGTCGGTGGCGAACTGGCCGGGCGTGATTTTCAGGGACATTGCCCGGTCCAGCCACGCGCCGATCGGCTCGGGAGACTTGCCCGGCGCGCCCGGCAGCATGTGCGAAAGCAGGTGCAGCTGCACGCGCTCCACGTCGGTTCGCGCCTCGCGCTTGCCCACGGCCATCAGCGGCAGGATCATCGTCACCGCGTTGGCGATGCGTTCCTTGCCCGTGCCCGGCTCGATGTGCATGGCGTCGATCGGGTCCTGCGGCAGATCGTCGTACAGCAGCAGGTCGGCACAGGCGAGGAAGGTGCCATAGGTATCGCGCCAGCGCCCTTCGAAGCGCCGCCGGCCGATCTCTCGGCGATAGAGGTTCAGCGTCGCGTTGAAGCGCGGCCATTGCTCCACCATGCGCCGGTGCATCCGCCGCCCCACCTTGCGCCATTCGGGCAGGTTCTCGGCCAGCTGCTCGGCATCTTCGGGCAGGCCCAGCAGTTCCAGGATGGCGATGCGGTTGCGATCCTCGCCGCGCATCGATGCTATCAGCACGGAAGAAAGCAGGAACGCCGATTGTCCCGTGAACTCCTGCGCCTTGTGATCGGTGGAACCGCGATGCATTTTCGCGCCGCTCGATGATTTCTTCATCAGGTTCATGATCTGCGCCAGGCGCTCGGGCCGATCGTGCGCCTCGGCTTCGTCGATCATCACTGGCAGCGTGTCGTCGCCCAGCATCTGCCGCAGCGCCGCTTCGCTGGCGTCTTCCGTGGCAAGGCACCAATCGGCGTGAATGGCGCGGATCAGCCGTTGCAGCGCCGATTTGCCCGATGCCGTCGGCGCCGCCAGCCACACATGCGCGCGCCACTCCAGCGCGCCACAGATGAACATTTGCGCGATGTGGCCCAGCAGCAGCAACGGCCCGGCCTGCCGGTCCACCCAGCGCCAGTTCTGCAGGTGCTTCAGCAGCGTTTGCGCTTCCAGCGTGGTCGCGGCCTCCGCGCCGGGTTCGGGCAGGCCGGGCAGCGCCGGGAAATAGCTGTCCCCCACCTGCCCCGGCCGCACGTATTCCGGTGCCTTCACATGGCCCTTGCGATCGCGGGCGTTGGCCAGCAGCACCTTGCGGCCCATGTGCAGCACCAGCTGCTCCTCGTCATCCCGCGCGCGGTGCGCCCCTCGGCCGAACACGCGCCCTTGCGGGTTGAAGATGCCCTTCGCGCGGCAATCCTCTACCAGCGCCGTCTGCGCATGATCCTGATTGAATTTGACGACGTTGCCCTTGGCGTCTTTCTGCGGGAAATAGGTTTCCAGCCAGTCGTTGCCGAACCACAGCTTTAGCTCGCCCTTCTTGCAGTCGGGCGGCGAGGTGCAAATCTGGTTCAGGCTGTCCAGAAAGAAGATTTTGGTGCCCTGCACGCCCAGCGGCGTAACCGGGCAAGGCTGCGGCAGTTCCGGCGCGCGCCCGAACACCTCCGGCCCCGCGTCCGCCCCGAAAAAATCGGGTGCGTCCACCGGCTCGGCCGCCGCAATCCCTTCGATGTTCCGCTTGCGGGCCATCAGGCGGCGCGCTCTGGTTGCGGCGAATGCCCGGCGCTATCCATCGTTCCGTATCCCCCGCAATTGGTCATTGAAATCCTTAAATCCCGGGGCCGGCCACAGGCATCGCACCTTGCGCGGACTGCCCTGTTCGCGCGCGCGCAGCTGCTGCGCGCGGATCTGCTTTTCCAGGCTGTCAGATGCCTTCGACCCCTCCGGATCGTTGTCACAGATCAGGATCAGGTCGCCGGCCTGCGGTGGCAGTTCCATCGCGCCCAGGTTGCCCAGCGTGCCCGCCGCCACGATCCGTTCATCCGGGCGCGCCATCGCCACGCTGGCCGCGTTCTCGATCCCTTCGGCGGCATAGACCGGCATTCCCGCCGGAATATCGCGCAGCGGCCCCTTGAACGCGCCCTTGCAGATCGGGATATGCGCGCCCCAATAGGTCGGCCCCCGGATTTTCTTGGCCACCTTCACCCGTTTCCCGTCGATCAGCATATCCGGCAGCTTGTCCCAGCGCCCATCGGGCAGGCGGTGCAGGAACGTCAGGTGACAGCCCACGATCCGCGCATCCACGGACCAGAAGGCGCTGCACATCGCCGGCAACTTGCGCTGATGCTCCCCGTGATACACATCACCGCGGAACCGCAACGCGCTCGGGATCGCGCCGATCGCCGCGAAGTCGATGCCCCGCGTGGCCCGCAGGTATTCCATGGCCGGCGATCCGATCAGCTTGCCCGCGCCAATCCACATGCCTTCGGCCTGCTGGCGCTTGTCCTCGCGCACGCCGTCGCGCCGCTGCTCTGCCCGCCGCTGCGCCATTTCCATGCGCTTGCGCTGTTTCTCCAGCGCGTCGCCGTCCATGCTCTCGATGCCCAGCCAGCCTTTCGCCCAGCGCACCGCTTCCGCATAGTCGGCATGGCCCAGCGCCAGCTTGGCCAGCTTGAGCATATCGCCTTTGCCGGCTTCCTCGCCTTCGTCGCACGAATAGTCCGCCCATGTGCCGGCCTTGTCGCCGGACAGGCGGATTTTCAGCGAATGGCCGCTTTCGCCTGCCACCGATCCGATGGTGAAGAAGCCGCCGGCTTCCACGCCCGCCGGGAAAAGCGTTCGCGCCAGCGCCAGCGCGTTGCCGTTCAGCATCAGCGCAATGTCGCGCGCTTTCAGATCATCGCTCGCCATGGCGTCACGCCGCCGCCTCGACCTTTTCGAACCAGTCTTCGGCTGTGCAGATGCCGCGCGCCGTGATGTCGCGCATGACGGTGCCGTTCGGCAGATAGCCGTTCTCGATGCGGTAGAGTTGCGTCATGCTGATGCCGAACATTTCCGCGAAGGTTTCGCCGGAAATGCGGGGCCTCTGCGCCTTCCGCCATTGCCTGATTTTCAGGCCGGCCATGTGCAATGTTTCGGACATTGCCTTTTTTTGCCTCATATGGTGAAATATGCAAGAGCCGGTTTGGCGATATTTTCACCTAGAAAGGATAACGCGTTGTGACGGCAAGGGTTTTACAATTCACCATTATGCCCAAGGTGATCGAACGCTCTTATCCGAACCGCATTCGCGAATGGCGCAAGGCCGCCGGTCTTACGCTGGCCAAGCTCGGCAAGGCGGTCGGCGTGCCCGGCTCGATGGTCCAGCGCTGGGAAATCGGCGAACGCGATTTGCCGCTGGCGCGCCTGGAACAGATCGCGCGCGCGCTCGGCTGCTCCACCGCCGATCTGCTCAATCTCGAACACGGCGGGCTTCGGCCGGGCGAGCGCGAAATGCTGGACACGTACCGCCAGCTGCCAGAGGTCAATCAGAAGGTCGTGGATTCCGTGATGGAAAGCCAGCAGGCGTTCCGCATCCAGCCAGACGTGGTGCAGCTGCCCCGCAAGACCGGCTGACAGACTTCCATCGCTGAACCGAACGGCCCGCCGGCACCCGCCGCGCGGGCCTTTTTCATGCGCCGATTCGGCCGCGCGAACGGCCCGCTGCAAGGCCGCTGAAATTGTTTCACCATATGTGGCGAAAAAAGCGCTTTTCCTTTTTCACCAAATAAGGCAAAAACGCTCCTAGGTTGATTTCACCCCAGGAGGTTTATTGCATGGCCGCCCAACTTATCGACTTTCCATCCGGCAGGCCGGGGCCAGGCCCCGTTGCCATCCTGTCCGCCCCCACCATGCCCGGTTCGGAAATGGCGGCACGCGCGCCGTCCCGGCCGTTCGCCCAGGCGCGCCGGGAATATACCTTGTGGGAAGTCGCCCGCCTTACCGGGCTGGCGCACGTCTCGCCCAAGGTGATGATTTCCACCTTGCGCAAGCTGGCCGAACAGAACGGCATGCCCCTGCCCAAGACACCGCGCGTCCACAAGGGCCGGATCGTCACCGGCCCGCGCGCCATTGGCCGCCGTTCGCGCTGGGATGCACTGCGCTTCGATGATTGGCTTGATGATTGGACCCCGCCCGGCGGCGGCGCCATCGGCCGCGCCATCGCCGCGCCGGCCGTCCCCGCCGTCTCCCGCGCCATGCGCGATGGCATGGCCGCCCGCGCGGCCGAACTCGCCACCAGCGGAAGGAAGCGGGCATGATCGGCGATGTCGTTGTGAAGTTCGCCGCCATCGTGGCGCTGGCGTTCTCGGTGGGGCTGCTTTTGCAGGCTCTGGCCGAATGGGCCAGTCTCGGCGGCATCTTCCTGTCCAACGGTGAACGCGTAGGCCCCGGCACGGCCACGGCAGGCTTTCTGTGCCTTCTGTGCTGCATGGTGCTCGCCATCAGGGAACTCGCGCAATGATCGGCCGGCGCGCGCTGATCCGCTGCGAACGGCTTGGCGCGGGGCTACTGGCGCTGATCGTCACCGGTGGCCTTTATCACATCGCGGACCGCGTGATCGCGGGCCTGATTGAAACTGGCGCGCTGTGATCGTGGAACACCGCCTTGAACCCGATCCGCCGCCGGGATGCGGTCCATGGTTCCTCATGCCCTGCCTGATGTCCGCAGGGGCCGTGCTGGGCGCGCTGGCGGCATGGCTGGGCTGGTGAGCCGCTACCGCTCCATCGGCCGCCAGAACGCGCGCAGGGCCGAACTGATCGCGTTGCGCGCGCAACGCACGCTCACCCAGGCCGAACGCCTCGAATGGGAGTTGCTCGATGGTCGATACTGGCACCGTGAATTCATGCGCGAACGCCGCGCCCGCAGCCGCGCCCACAACCGCGCCCACTCCGTCGAAGCAGGCTGAACGCCTGCGCCGCCACCGCGCCGCGATGGAATACGCGCGCGCCCACAACTGCACGCCGCTCCAGGCCGAACGCCTGATCCAGCTCGAACAGACCGAACGCAGGCTGGACGCCCGCCGCAAGGCCCGCGCCGCTCGCCACATGCTCACCGAAGAACCCGCGCAATCCCCCTTCTGGTGGCAGCGCGAGGACTGACGGCTCCAACAGGGGAATTTCATGGCTGACCGCCTTACCTCCCGGCATAGCGGCGTCACCCACGCCATGGGCGGATGCTTCGACTGCAACGGGACAGATGCCCTCTGGCACGCCCGCAACGCGGTGGCCTGCGCGGCAAATCACGCACGCGCCACCGGGCATCACACTTGGGCCGAACAGGTCATCTCGACCGTCTATAACCGGAAGGAGCTTCGGTCATGACCGCCCGCGTCCTGATCGGCTGCGAACGCTCCGGCGTCCTGCGGCGCGCGTTCCTGGCATTGGGCTTCGATGCATGGTCCTGCGATCTGGAAGCTGCCGACGATGGCAGCAACCGCCACATTCGCGGCGACCTGCGCGAACACCTCAACGATGGCTGGGATTTGCTCGCCGTCATGCATCCGCCCTGCACGATCCTGTGCAATTCGGGCGTGCGCTGGCTCTACATCGGCGGCAAGCGGGCGAATGGCCTTAATCCTGTCCGCTGGTCAGAACTGGAACAGGCCGCCGCGTTCTATCGAACGGTGCGCGATGAAGGCCGGATCACACGGCGCGTCATCGAAAACCCCGTGATGCACGAACACGCGCTGGAACTGACGCGGCGCGGCCCCACGCAATTTGTCCAGCCATGGTGGTTCGGAGATCCCCACTTCAAGGGGATCGGTCTGGAACTCATCAACCTGCCGCCCCTGCGGGAAACCAACCGGTTGACGCCACCCCGGCCGGGCACGGCCGAACACAAGGCATGGTCCGGCATCCACCGGCACACGGGCTGGGGCCGCAAGGGCAAGGAACGCGCGCGCAACCGATCGCAGACTTTCCCCGGCTTCGCCGCCGCGCTGGCTGATCAATACGGCAACTTGCTCGACGTGAGGGCCGCCGCATGAACCCCACATGGAAGCCCGCCGCCTGCGGCTGCGGCGCGCCACACCCCTCATTCAGTCGCGACGGCAGCGCCGGCCCGTGGCGCTGCTGGAAATGCCATGCCCTCGCCGTCGCCAGCGCACCCCGCGCGTGGCCCGAAGCGCCGTCAACGGCTCCCGTGGCCCCTTCCGCACAAGGTTCCCTGCTATGACCCGCACCGTCATCATCGGCCCGGAACACGCGCCCGTCGCCACGCTGATCCTTGGCGATGCCTATCAGGTCACGCCCACACTGGGATGGTTCGATGCCTTGTGCATGGACCCGCCCTACAAGTTCAACAACGAAGGCGGCGGCCACTGGCGAGAGGAACGCGGCGCGGCCGAACAGATGATGGAGGAAGGTCTGACCGAAGGGTTTGACCACACCATCATCAATTCGCTGCTCTGCGGCAGCGTCGTCGTGTTCTGCCACAACGATCAGCTGGCGGACCTGCTGCCCTATCTGCGTGGCAACTTTCACCGGCACGTCGTCTGCATGTGGATCAAGAGCAATCCCGCGCCCCACCGCAACAAGCACTACCTGGCCGATACCGAGCCTTACGTGCACGCGTGGAACCGCAGCTTTCACCCAGTGGGCGAGCATCACGATATGCACCGCTTCGTCCTTGCCACGTCCATGCCCCGCAAGGTGTTCGGTCATGCCACGGTCAAGCCGCTGTCCGTGATGGACAAGATCATGCGCAACCTTGCCGGGCAGACCGTGCTGGACCCGTTCATGGGCACGGGCAGCACCGGCATTTCCGCGATCCGCGCCGGCAAGCGCTTCACCGGCATCGAACACAACCCCGTCCACTTCGAGACCGCCTGCGCCCGCATCCGCGACGCCTGGGCGCAACTCGAAGCGGCCAGCAAGGAGAAGGTAGCGTGAATACGATTTTCGAACACAGGCAAGAGAACTTCATGTTCTCTCTGGCCGAAGGGGGCGACGGCGAAATTTTCGCCATAGTCGACAACAAGGGCCTGCGCATTCCGCTGCAGCAGGAAGAAACGATGCTTACGATCCTGTGCGCTAGAGCCATCAAGCGCCAGCAGCGCGCGCAGGAGGAACCGGAAACCGACGCGCAAGCGCAGGGCATGGATAGCGAACAGCAAAGCGTCCGGCCTGTGGGTAGGCATGTGACAAATCCGGAAACTGTGATGCGAGAAGCCATTGTGAGCGTTCTCGGACCGTGGGCGGAATCGCTCGGCACCGGATTGACTGCGCTGACGGAAGCCGTCTGCGCAGCCTATGGCCGGCACCAGACCGGCGAAGCCTATGGCATTCCCGCCTTCGAACCGGCGACCTGCGGAACCGGGCATCTGATTGCCGAACGCACGTTGCGCATTCTCGGCCGGGCCACCGTCTTGGAAGGCGCTCCAACCGCAGAGACGGCGGAAGCCATCGAAAGCCTCGTCGATCGCGCTGGCATCGCCTTTGCCCGCGAAGCCCTAGCCGCCGACACCAAGGTTCGGCGGTTTAACGACGACCTCCCCTTCTGAACCCGCGCGCGGCGGTTCCGCGCATCCAAATGCGAGTATCAATATGCCCGAAGTCGATAGCACGAGCGATCAGCGCACGGTCAACAACACCATGCGGCACGCTTATCGCGTCCTGACGGACGAGGAGAAGGCGGCAATGGCCTCGATCAAGGATCAGGGCCTTGCCTTCCATGACTATTTGGCCGGCCTTGGCAACAGTCGCGAACTCTCTCTGGCGAAGACCAAGATTGTGGAAGCCGTGATGTGGGCGGTCAAGCACATCACCGCCTGATTCCACGTCGGCAGAAAGCCCGACGGGTCGCGCCGGGGGCGGTCGCATCGGCCGCCCCCACAACCCACGAAAGGAAACACCATGGCGGAAGCCACAGACGATCGCCTACGCCTGCTGATCGAACGGATCGAGCGGCTCGAGGAAGAAAAGAAGGGCATCAGCGACGACATCAAGGATGTCTATAACGAGGGCAAGGCGGTCGGATACGACGCGGCCATGATGCGCCAGATCGTCAAGCTGCGGAAGATGAACCCGGCCGATCGGCGCGAAATGGAAATCATCCTCGATACCTACAAAGCCGCGCTGGGGCTGGAATGATGGAGCGCGCCATGGATTGGAAGCCTGATGTGTTCATCTATCACGCGCCCTGCGATGATGGATTTGGCGCCGCCTGGGCCGTGTGGAAGCGCTGGGGAGACAGCGTTGAGTTCGTTCCCACCAACTACGGCCATCGACCGCCGGAGGTGCTGGGCAAGCACGTCCTGATCGGCGATTTCAGTTACAAGGGAGAAGCACTGGAAACGGTGCTGCTGGGCGCGGCCTCAACCGTCATTCTCGATCATCATGTCACCGCGCAGGCGGACCTTGAGCAATTCAGGATAACGCTGCGGGATGACCTCTCCCTGTCCGTGCACATGGTGCCGGGCATGTTGCGCGATCTGTCCGCCATGGGCCGCCCTCCATGCGTCGCATTCTTCGATATGGATCAATCCGGCGCTGCCTTGACATGGCGCTTCTGCTTTCCGGATACGCCCACGCCATGGCTGATCCGGCTTGTCGAAGATCGCGACCTGTGGCGTTTCAATCTCGATCAGACCGAAGCGTTCAGCAGCTTGCTGCGGTCGCACGACTACGATTTCGAGACGTGGAACGATATCCATGAAGCGCTGGAAGATCAGGAAGGGCATGACATTCTGATGCTCGAAGCGCGGGGCATCCTGCGTTTTTATCAGCAGCAGGTGAAGAAGCAGGCGGCGTCCGCCTATTGGACAAGCATCGCCGGGCACGACGTTCCGACCGTCAATTGCTTCAACCAATTGTTCGCCAGCGATGTCGGCCATGCCTTGCTCGATGCCTTTCCCGCCGCGCCTTTTGTCGCGACATGGTCTGCCGTCGATGGCGCGATGGGTTTTTCGCTCCGCAGCCAGGATCATCGGCTTGACGTGTCGCAGATTGCGCGCCGCTTTGGCGGCGGCGGCCATCGCAACGCGGCAGGATTTACCCTCCCGCGACCTTGACCCCATCCCCACCACGGGCGCAGCTTCGCCGCTGCGCCCGCCGGCATAGGAGGCCGAACCTGTGACTGACCAATCCCCCGCCGCGCCGCGCCTGCTGTCCAGGCGCAACAACGATCGGCTGCGCAAGGCTCTGCGCACCTGCATCAACGCGATCGGCGTCGATGCCTTCGCCAGCACCTTTGGCATATCGCCCCGCAGCGTGGAGCGAATCATCAACGGCGAGCGGGATTGCTCGCTGGAACGGGCGCAACAGGTGGCGGATTTCATCGCGTCGTCGGCCGATGGTCTGCCGCCGCATGTGATCGATGCCGGCGCCACCATCGCCGCCGTTCTCGCCACCATCCCGCAGGGGAACCGCCATGGCGCGTGAAATCCCCTATCTCCACTGGCACCAGCAGAAGGACGGGACAGAGGTCGCGCACTGGAAGCCCTCCCCGGCCTTGCGCAAGGCCGGTTTTCAGAACGTCCGCTTGGGCACCCGCGCCGAATATCGGCAGGTGATCGAAAAGGCGCTCGACCAGAACGAGAAGGTGGAGGCATGGAAGCAGGGCGCGGCCACGCAACACCAGCTCCGCCACGTGCCCCGCATCTGGCGCTTCGCCGATCTGATCGAAGCCTATGAGGAAACCGACGAGTTCAAGGCGCTGAAAGAAAAGTCCCGCGCCGAATATCAGGTGCGGTTCCGCCAGCTCACCTATTGGGCCGATGAAGGCCGCTTGCCCGTCGCATCGATCGACAAGGCCATGGTCACGGATCTCAAGAAAGCCATGATGGAGGTCAGCGTGTTCCGCACCGCCGCCATCCTGCGCATTCTACGCCTGCTCATGCGCTGGTCGGTCTCGGAAAAGATCATCGGCGCCGATCCCACCGACAAGGTGGCCGTGCCCAGCGTGCCCAAGCGGCAAATCCTGTTCACCGAAGCCGAAGTGCAGGACGTGGAAGCGGCGGCCATGGGGCTGCAATTCCCCTCGCTGGCGCTGGCGTGGCAGCTTGGCCTGTGGACGTTCCAGCGCGAGGCCGACTTGCTGGCGCTCACCCGCATGAACTGGCGCACGATCGACAATTGCGATGCGGCCGATGCCGCCGTGCTGGCCAACAGCCGCGGCGAAGTGAAGGGCTTTCGTCTCCAGCAGCAGAAGACCGGAACATGGGTGGATTGCCCCGTGCCGCCGGAACTGCATGACCGGATCGAAGCCGCCTTCGCCGTAGCGGCGGCCCACAAGGGCCAGCATCTGCTCTATGACGATCGCGATCCCGCCCGCGCCTATCCCGATTACCTGTTCCAGCGCCGCGCCCGCCAGGCGATGACCGGCGCCGGCCAGGCCGGCAAGCGATTCCGAGACCTGCGCCGCTCCGGCATGTCCATGTTCCGCGATTTGGGCGTGGAAACCGCCGGCATCGTCACCATCAGCGGCCACCAGATCATCGGCAAGGCATCGATCCTTGACGATTACATGCCCGCCAACACCCGCGCCGCCTGCGCCGCCATGGCCAAGGCCCTGCGCACCCGCAAAGCGCGCGACGCCAGAAAGGAAGCACAGTGACCAAGCACCTTTGGGAAGTCGAACACGCTTACTACTGCGAAGGCCCGCTCGATCGTGGCTTTGGCAGCCACTACAAAAGCTGGGCCGATTTCATCGACGAGGAAGGTGAGAGCGATCCTTACTGGAACATGCTTTTCCGCTGGGACTGGCGGGAAGATGGCTGGGATCACGCAGGCCCATACAACGGCGATGACTACTACCGGAACGGCAACCTGCAACTGTTCTTCATGGGCCAGCGCAAGGGCATCTTCCGCGCCGTGAACGTATCGGTCTGCCGCGCCGACGAACCCGCCGTGATCGCCTACCTCAAGCCGCGCTGGGAACACATGCGCGAGCTATGGGCACCGTTGGTCGAGACCGAGTAAGACTTATGGGCATCAACATCATCATCGAGCGTCCAGAGGACTACGAGCGGCATTCCGATTGGAACTCGACCCGATATGCCGGAGACCGAGACTTTTTCAAACATTTCGGCGACCTGCTAACGGAAGAACGATTGCCGGATGGCTTTCCCTATGAGGATGATCGTATCTGGTATCGACCGGCGGATTTCGATGCCTTTCGCACCCGCGCCACGTCGGCTGAATGGCCCGAACGATGGTTGAAAGCCGCAGACATTCTGGAAGGCAATCCGGACTTCTGGTTTTACCTGTCCTACTGATTCGCGGCCGCCGTCGCAATTGCGACGGAAACCCCGTCGCAACGGGCTGCTGCGACGGGGCTTGACTGGCCAATTTCTGCGGTCTAGAGGCCGCCCTCCGTTGCCCGATCGTCTAATGGTAAGTTTCCGAACGATCCATATATTTCAACGATTTAGATGGCATTTTTGGTGCGATTTTCTCCATAATTTCCGAGTTCGTCGCATCAAAATTTTAGATGCTAGGCAGGTGCCGCCAGAATCGCATCGTGGATGCACTGTGCCATGTACGGGTAGCACGCGGGCAACTCGTGCTGCTGATCGTAGAAGTATGGTCCGATGCGGGCGTCCCCCGCGCCAAGCGACGTATCAAGGACATTGCTGCCCCACGCGCCGGGGATCGGCATACACAACGGAACTTCCGCCCGCCGCACCTTGCCTTCGTTCACACCACCCGTCTGTGCCCGGAAGTCCGAGAAAAAGTTGGACGAACGGAAGCGGCTGCGCAGTTGCGTCAATGCCGCGCTGTAGGTGCCCGATCCCGGCAGCGTGATCGATGCCAGGTACTCCATGCCCTTGGAGAGATAACTCGTCGCATCGGTATCGACGAGCGCTTGCAGGCGCGTGTAAATCTCATCGCCACGCGCGGTAGAGCCGGTCGCGGACACATAGCCCGATCCGGTGTCGCCCGCGTCGTTATAGAACGTCTCCAGTGCCACCACGTTGCGCCCGCCGAGCTTCCACCGCGATGTAAAGAAGCTGTTGTTGGCATAGTCGCGACGGTTGGACAGGCCCTTGTCCAGGTCCGTGCCGGTCGCGCCGGTATCGGCGAGTATCTTCGAACCACCGCGCGCCAACTGGACCACGCGCCAACTCGTCGGTAGGCAGTATGGCTTGCCCGGTTCGGTGAAGAACGTGCCGAAGTTGAGCGACGGCGAAAGGCTGGTGGAGGTAAGGCCGAAATCCGCGAACCGGCTGTCGCCCTCAATTACAAGCTGGTTCGAAATCGGGTCCAGCGCATAGGCCGCCATGATCGCCGCGATGTTCGCCTGAACCTGCGCCGTCGTCATCGTAGCGCGCTTCACGAACAGGCCGTAGAGATAGAATGAGCCATAGTTGGTGGATGTGTTCGGGGCCTGCGAATAGCGCCCGACCTCCGCGCCGTTGACGCTGGTCGTGCCGGTGTTGATCGTCGCCATGCCCGACACGTATTCGTCGTTCATGTGGATGTGCGCGGCGTTCGATGCGGCACCGGATACGGCCACGACTTGCAACCCGGTATGACAGATCATTTTGCCGATCGACACGCCCGAGGATTTCTCCGTGCCGGTCACCGTCGTGCCGTTCACGATGTATTTGCCGCCCATGCAGGGCATCGGGGGAAAGCTGTTCGCGGCGACGCCGTTGGACGCGGTATTGCCCAGCGAGTTCATGAAGGCGCGCAGGGTGTTCGGCGGCGTGTTGACGTTGCGTCCAAGGCTGAAAATGGACTGCGCGGCCGAGCCGTTCGGGTTGAGATAGCGCACGATGGCAATGACCGTGCAGGTGTTTCCGGTATAGCTCGCCAGCGTATCCGCAAGTTGCGCCGCCTGCGTACCCTCGAATAGCAGGCATTTGCGGCCCCAAGCATCGGTGACCAGCTTCGGCGCGCCGCCCGGTGGGACCGCGCCCGTGGAGATCGGCGTCATGTCCGCCAGGCCGTTCATGTCCGGAACCAGTGTTATGCGGTTGGAGCCGTCCACCGTGTTCGTGGTGAATGTCGGCTCGATGCGCACGTCCATGGCGTTCGGGATCGAATAGAGCGTGGTGCCCGGTGCCGGCGCCGGGCTTCCACCGGCCGGCCGGCGGGTCAAGAAGGCAAAGCCGGTGCCGAAGCCAAACCCAGGCATCAGACGAGACCGTGCAGGGTCGCCGTCGCTGCGGTGACTAATCGCGCTCGAATAGGCAGGATTTCGCCCGCCACCATGTTGATGGTTACCGGCACGGTGTCACCCGCAGCCTGCAACGTCACGGAACCGGCTGTATCCGCGCGGATCGCCTTGGGCAGAACGGCAAGTTCGTTCCCGCTCGGCACGATGGCGAACATGCGAAGCGCGGGCGTCATCGCTCCGTCTTCGCCAATATACGGTTGCGTCATGATGTTCTCCTGCGGTTCAAGGGATGGATTCAAGTTCGGACAGGCGCTCGTTGATCGTGTCGAGCCGGCTTTGCAGCGTCTCCGCCACGCCACCGGGAATCGCGCCGTTGATCGTGTCCGCCAGTTCCACGACGGCGCTCACCTGCCCGGCAACGTCGCGCTGCTGGGCGGCAACCGCCTGCGCCATGATGCGGTTGGTGCGGGCGGCGGAGGGTTTAGCGCGCGGCATGATCCTTGCCCCCGCACGCGGCATCCCACGCCGCGTTGTGCCCCAGCACCTCGTTGACGGTCGGATCGCTGTCGTACTTGTTGCCGGGATCGTCGATGCCGGCGGCCGGCGCTACTTCAAGGCTGATCCGGTTGAAGATCAGGCAGGAATCGCTTGCAGTTCGCGGGCGTTCTTGCTGACCGCAGGCACTGACCATAGCGAGCATCACTGGCAGGATCGCGAATCGCGTTGCGCGCCGCATTGGCTTTCTCCGTTCGTTGGATGGTTTCGTGCAGATCGTCCGCGCGCTGGATCGCCGCGCCGGCTTCCTGTTGCCCTTGGGCGAAGCGTTCCACGCTCCCCGCGCAGCGGCTTGCCATGGCCAGCACGAAGGCAACCAGGATCAGGATCAGAAGCCAGCGGGGCGCGCCGAACGCGGCCTTTGCGGAAAGCCATTCAGGCATTGTTTCGTCCTTCCGTGCTGGGCGGCGGGCTGTCCTCGCCACCATCGAAACCGACTTCCGCCGCGCCGATCCGCCCCCGGAAGCTGCGCCGGTTGATCGCCATGCCCAGGCCCACCAGCACTACCGCGATGGCGCCCACGGCAATCCACAACACCCATCGGATCGTGATGACGCGCTCGGCCTCGCTCGTGGTCGACCAATGCCCCGATGGCAGCAGAGCTGCGCACCCCCACCAAACGAACAGGGTCAGCACCGCCGCGCCCAGGATCGAACCGACCAGCGCCACGAAAGCGCGCCAGTCCTTTGGCGGCCAGACGTCCAGCAGCCGGCCCATCACGCCGCCATCCTTTGCGCCAGCTTCTCGTCATAGCGGTTCTTGCGATAGGCAGGGCCATTGTAGGCAGCGGCGAAGGCCCGGCATGAGGCCGGATTGCTGGACAGCGCGCGCAATTCGTCCTGCAACTGGAAGTGCTCGATGTAGCGCACCAGCATTTCCAGATGGTCGCCTTCGGACTGCGCGCAGGTCCACGCCATCGCGAAGGGGTTGGGATAGCCCAGCTCATCCCACCATTCCCCCATGATCTGGAAAGCGCCCCAGCTGCACGCCATGAACGCCGCATCGACGGCGCCGGTGGCGATCGCGTCGGAGAGCTTGTCCCAGCTGTCGTTGATGCCGTTGTTGTTGGCATCGGTGCTGTAGCCACCGGCAACCGACTGGCTGAACCATGTGGGCGAAAAGCGCCCGGCGGTGAACCGGTGGAACTTGTGCCGCTCGAACAGGATTTTGGGGCGGCCGGCGGGATCGAAGCCCTTTCCGGCCGCCTCCACCGCGCGCACGGCAGACAGTTGCAGCACGCTGCATCCCAAGCGCTGCGCCGCCGCCTGCATGTCGGACGGCGAGATCGCGTTGGCTTGCGTGTTCGCAAAGGCATCGAGCAACGCCAGCTTCGATCGCGTACCCCAGATACCATCTGCGCCCGTGCCCAGGCGCTGCTGCAATTGCGCGATATTCATGCCTTGCTGTCCTTTCCGTGACGCACGCGATCGATGAAGCGCAGCGCCCACCACGTCAGCGTCGCCAGCGCGATCAGGAAGGTCAGGATCGGGGTGAGGACTTCGGCCCAATGGGACAGCAGCACGATCAGCCCTGTGGCCGTTGCGCTGATGTCTCCTGCGTGCTTCAAGGCGGCGGCATGATCGTGCGTCATGACTGGGTAAGATCCTCTCCGGTGTTGCTGACCGGATTGCCCGCGTCACAGACTTCGACGATCGTGACGATTGCGCCGGGCGGCATTTGCTCACGCCACGCTTCCGCTTCTTCGATGGTCCCGCACTCTTCGCGCCCGATCGCGCGAAAATCGCTGTCTGTCGCTCGCACCAGATATGGCATCGTCCGATGTCCCCCCTATCGCGTCCCGAAGGTGATGCCGCCCACGGCCAGCCACGCCGTGGCCGGGCAAGCGGCCACCAGCACCACGTTGCCGCCGGGCTCGAAGCGCAGCGGCACCGGCGTGCCGGCATCGGTGAAGGCGAAGCGCACGATGCTGTCGCGCGGCCGCGCCTTTTGCGGCATCGTCCACAGGCGCGTGTTGATCGTGCGCGTGCCGGGCGCCAGCATGCCTTCCAGCGTCACCTGTCCAGCGGATTCGCGCTTGAACTCAAGGCCAAGAAACCCGGCATAGTTTGTCCAGCCATTGTCGTGCGAGGTCAGGAACTGCACGCCAGGCTTGTCCCAGCGCAGCCGTTCGTGGCGCGGAAACACATCGTCCATCCACGCGCCGATCCACATCGGCTGCGGCACGCCCAGCGTGTGCACGGCGGATCCGTCGCCAAAGGGATTGTCCATCCCGTGCGTCTTGCCGGCCAGCCACCCCACGTTGCCCGGCATCAGCGGATAGGGATCGAAGTAGTAGAGCCCGTGCTTCAGCGCGATCGCCGTTTCCACCGCGCGCGTCCGCTCGTAGAAGATGTTGGTGCGGTTGTGCAGCGGGTCATAGGTGTTGGTGGACCCGATCAGCATCAACGCGCAGTTCCAGCGCGAACAGTAAGGATCGGCACGCACGGCGGTGTACAGCGCGTCAAGATCGGCATAATAGGCGGCCAGCCCCGTATCCGGGTCATCCGCCTCGTCGCGGTTCTGGTTGGTGGAAAACGGCCCGAAGCTCATGACGTCCAACGATCCGCCGGCGGTATCCTGGGCGAACACCACGTCGCGCACTTGGAAGCCGCCAACCGAGCGCGTGGTGAAGTTCAGGTTCACGATGTTGCTCACGCCGTTGGCGTCCAGGCACGCCTTGATGAAGGCGCCCACCTCGTAATCGGTCCCGGCATAGGAACCGCCGTTGTCGGCCACCATCGTCCGGCTCGAAACCGTCTGCGATACCGAAACGGTATAGGTTCCTGCCCCGCCCCGCCCGGTGCCATAGGCCGTCACGCGCGTGTTCGCGGCAACGCCGGATCCGGTTATCAACGTGCCCACGTTGATCCGCACGTCAGTCGCGCTCGCGTCCGGTCCGGCCGAAACGGTCATCACCGTGCCCGCGATCGCGGCGGTGATGTTGGTCGATCCGGTCGCGGTCAGGCTGTTGCCATGGTGCACCCACGTCAGGTCCTGTGGCGCACCGCCCGCCGCGATCGCTTCGGCCGAAAGGCGCAGGCGCAGTAACAGGCGATACAGCGCGATGCGGTTGAAGCTCGATCGCAGCTCGTCGGCATAGGTCTGCAGCGTGTGTTGATGGAATCCGCCCGGCGCGGCCGAGGTCAGCAGCCGCCCCTTGCCACGGATACGACTGCCCAGCGGACTGTCCAGCGCGCCCGCCTGCACCGCGCCGCGCAGGCCGATGTCCGCCCCCGCCGCCCGCGCGATCGCCTTGGCCATGGCGGCCGTTTCGTCGCCGGCGCCCGTGGTGAACTCGGCGGCATCCACAAGGTCGCGCGCCTTGTCTTCGGCCGTGCGCGGCAAGGCGCCGTCGCCTGATTGCTGGAAGCCCGAAAGCGATAAACCATCGGGCTGCGCCATGTCTGCGCGAAGGTCCGAATCGTCGCCGCTTCCGGTAGCCACCACCGGATTTCCTGCCGCGTCGAAGGCAAGATACTTCCCCTTGCGATCGTCGATGTTGGGAAAGATGATCGCAATCTCGCCCATGGGAACGATAATCGCGCGGCCCATGTGGCGCTTTAGCTCCTGCGCCATCCGCACGGCATCATCCAGGCCGCCTTCCAGCGAGGTCGCCGGCAGGGGGCCATGCGTGGGAATCCGCCGCTGCTGCCAGAACGTCGTGTTGCGTTCCACATACCAGCGCTCGCCCGCATCCCAGGCGGCCAGCGGTGTGATCGTGCCCATCGCCAGGCGACCATCGCCGGCGATCGTATAATCCTCATCGCGGTGGAGCAGCACCGGATCGCCGCCATCGGCCGGCAGGTGCAGCACGGTCAGTTCGTCCACATCGACGAACACGATGTCCGTCAACGCCTGCGTGGCCATCGCCCCGCCGGGATGAAAGATCAGATCGCAGGCAGTCGCGGTAACGGTCACGGCCCATCCACCAGAACGCGCCGCACACGGAAGCCCGCGCTGCGGCCGGATGGATGGGGATCGGAAAAGGACCGGCTTGGGCAGCGTTCTACGCCGCCCGAATCGCGCGGTCAATCTCCCCGCATGACAAGCATGAAGGGTCAGTTTGCCAAATTGCGCAAGTTACAGGTCGGGCCGCGCCTTCTCCCCGCCGATGGCATTGCCAAGGTTCGGCGCGCGCATTGGCGCTCCCGCACCGGTCAACGCGCCCGGACCTGCCCAATAGGCAGTGTCTTGCTGATGCGCATAGTCCCGCGCACGGGCATAGGCATCGGCATAGTTCGGATCGCTCCATTCGTGGATCAGGTCGCCCAGCAGGCGCGAATAGCCCAGGCGCACATACCAGAGCGATAGGCCCGGCACTTCCGGCTCCACCGTCTTCACCAGGTCTTTCGCTACCGTCGTTTGCGTCTCGGGATCGCCATCAAGCGCCGCCTTCGCGTTGCCGATCGTCAGGCGTCCCACGTTTTCCAGCGTCTGCGCTGCCGGCCCCAGCAACGTCCGGCCAAGCCCGCCGCCGAAACGGTCGGTGCTGCTGCCGATCAGGTCGCCGAAGATGCCAAGCCCGCCACCCTGCAACAACGCCGCCGCCATGAACCGGCGGTTATCCATCTGCTGCGGGTCGCGTCCCTTGGCCAGTTCCTTGAGTTGCAACCCCAGCGCGCCCATGGTCGTTGTCAGGGCCAGCATCGTCAGGCCATAGCGCCATTTCGCACCGGTGCCCGGCAGTTCCATCATGCGCCGGCCGTAAAGGTTCAGCATCGAGATCGGGAAGCCTTTGAACAGGAACAGGCTGCGGCCCAGTTCGCCCACCCATGTTCCCCGTGGCAACGTCGAATTGATCAGCGCCCGCGTGCGCAGGTCCGGCGTCACCACGGCGTAATCCAGTTCGGTCTGGATCATGCGCAACAGGTCATCCGCCGCTTGCGGCCCCGCCGGCCCCTTGGCGATGTCCTCGGGAAAAAACCAGTCGGTGCCCCGTTCCGTCCGTGTCGGCGTCTGCCGCAACTTGTCCCAGCGCGCCGCATCGAATCCATACCGCTCCAGCATCCCGCGAAAGGCTGGATCGATGGCGCTCCAGTCATGCGTGCGCAGCTGCACGAGGTTGGCCAGCGTCTCGAGACCGAAGCCCATGCGCGCGGCTTCGGTGTGCAGCGATAGCCCACTGGCCCGCAACACGCCTTCGGCCAGGCGGCGGCTCACTTCATGGGTCAGTTCCTCGCCGGTATAGCGCCATTGCGCACCGGCCAGGTTCACCCATTCCTCGCTCACCAGGCCAAGCCGCGCCGCCATTTCCCGATCGCCCAGGTTCGCAGGGTTCATCAGCGAAAGGTAACGGCGCATGGTGCCCATCACGGGCAGGCCGTTGAAGCCGGCGGCATGAATCATCGTGCCATAGTCGGCCACGGCCGAAAGCGCCGCGCCTCCCAGCTTCGCCGCCGTCTGCTGGCTTCGCAGGATCGAAAAACCCAGCGCCAGCTTGCGACTTTCGGGCCGGTGTGACCCGCCCGAGAACTCGCCGTACAACCGCTCAAGTTGGCGGCGGCCGGCAAAGCCCTTGTCGATGGCCTTCTGATCCAGCGATTCCGCCGCGCTCTTTTCCAGCCAGTCGCCTTGAAAGCGCAGCGTCGATTCCGGGTTCGGTCCCATCCGCTCCATGGCCGCGATGTCGCGGCTCATGCGCTCCACATGCGCCAGCATCGCATCGAACGGCGTGGCCGATCCGCCGAAGCGCGCGGCATAGGCGCGCCATTCGTCCGGGCCGGCGAAGTGCAGCACGCGATGCTCGCTGTTGCGGTTCGCCACCGATCCGCCATGGATGCCGCCGGGTTCCTGCCGGCTCCACCCGTCCGTGGCGATGGCCTGCCACATATCCTGCATCAGCGTGTCCAGCGTATCGTCCGCCAGCGGCAGGCCAGTATCCCAATCGATCATCTTGGACCGGTCCAGCAACGGCACGGTGGCATCACGCCATGCCGGGTAACCGGCATCGCGGATGCGGCGCGCGTCATGCAGCTGCGGCAGCGCCCACCCTTCCAGCTTGGCGATGCGCCCACCCGCCGCGTTGAAGCGGCTGCGCAGCCATTCGGCCGTGCGCGTCCAGGCTTCGGCCAGTTCCTTGGCGTTCACGCTGCCGCTGTCCCGGCCATGCAGTTCGTCGACCAGATCGTTCAGGTCGGATTTCGCGCGCACTTCGCCGATCAGGTTGCGGCGATGCTTGGCCAGGATGCCGGACATCATGCCCATGGCCTGCCCGCGCACCGCGATGCGGTGCTTGTCCATCGCCACGATCTCATCCTGCGCGGCGCGCGGCAGGATCGCGCCCTTGGCGTCGCGGTGCGCGCCCATGCGCTCCAGCCAGTCCATCTGGCTTTTCGCCTGCAACAGCGTCACCCGCTTCTTTTGCAGGTGCGCGGCTTCCAGCGCTCGGATCGTGCGCTCGCTGGCTTCGCTGGCCGCCGCGCTCATGCCCATCGTGTGTTTCAGGGCATGGAACTGGCGATTGTACAGCTTCTCGGCCTCGGCCGCGCTGCCCTTGCTGATGCGACCATCCGCGATCAGGCCCGCGACGCAAACCGAAATCGTCATGCTTCACCTTTTGGCTTGGGATTCATGCAGCTTCTGATCGCGTCTAGATCGGCCGCGTCTTCGTCCAGGCTGGCGAGAAGGTCTTTCACGGATTTGGCGCTGCTGTCCGGGCCAAGGTCGAACTGCGGATTGTCCGCGGCATCGAACAGGCCAAGGCCCATCGTGCCGTCCTGCGCCTGCCCGCTGGCGTTCTCGCCACGCAACGGCGCTTCGGCGCGCAACTGCGCTTCCTGTTTCTGGCGGGCGGCGATGTTGGGATCGATCGCCGCGCGGGCGTCATGCTCAAGGCTATCCGCCTGCACGCGGCCCGCTTCGCCACCGGGATCGAGAAACAGCCCCGCTTCCTCGCGGGGCAGGTCTTCTAGCGGGATTCGTCCGCCTTCTTCACCGCTTCCAGCAGGAACAAAGCTGTCTTCGCTCGCCGCTGGGTCGTATCCGTCAGGCGGGTATCCTGCGTTGCGAAACGCATCTGCGCTATCTTGGCGTCGATATTCGGGATCGCCTTCATAAATGTCCTCATAGCGCTGATCGCCCGCTTCGTCCAATGCATCGTAGCGTTCGGCGTTGGCATAGTCGTTCACCGATCGGCGGAACGCTTCATCCGGCTCCATGCCGCTCTGTGCAAACCAGCGCAGGTTCGCGGCATAGGTAAGGAACTCTTCATCAAGCGCGTTCGGATCGATGCCGAAATGGCGCTCGGCCGCGTCCGCGATCTCGCGCATGTAGAAGTCCAGTTCTTCCGGATCGAGCGGGCGAACGCCGGATGCCGGAGAGGCATTAGACGGCATGGCCGCCGCCGCCTTGGCATCGCGCGCGCGCTGGGCATCTTCGGTAAAGCGGCGCTGCCCGTGCAGTTCGTTGGTCATCGCATCGATCAGCGATTGCGTGTCCAGCTCCTGCGGTGGGATATGCGCCAGTTCGGGGAAGTACCCTTCGTCCACCGCCGCGCGCAGCGTCGAATCCAGCCCGAAGTCACCCGCGCCGGAAATGCCGCCCGTGCTGGCCCGCGGATCGAAGGACCGGATCAGCTTGCGGCGGAACGGTCCCTCCCGGTGCCAGCGATCAAGACCGATGGCTTTCAGGTCGCCACCGGTATCGTTCACGCCGCCGCGCTGGGCGATCCATTCCAGCAAGGAAAGATCGCGCGTGATCTTCGGCGGCCGGCGCACGAACGCTCCGCTATCGCGCCGCTGGGAAAGACTGCCTTCGCGAACCAGCGTGGTCAGCCCTTCCCGCAAATCCTGCACCGGCACGCCAAGGTCTTTGGCCAGCACGTCCAGGTCTTTCAGGCTGCGCTGCCGATCGTCCACAATCTGCCGAAGCTGCGGCAGGATGGCCTGCACTTCCGCGCGCGGTTCGTCCGGGTTCGGCGCGCGCGGGGCCGGGGCGGCTTCCGCCAGGGTGGGCAGGTCGCTGGCGGTGCGCTCCACGGGCACCAGCCCTGCCTGCCCGTCCATGCCGGCGATCAGCGCTTCGGTATCCACGCCCTGCGCGCGCAACTCGGCATCGATGCGGGCGTTGTCCGCGCGCAACCGCGCCAGATCATCGTCAATCTGTGCGCGAATGCCGGCTTCGATGTCCACGTCGGGCCGCAGGTGCAGGCCGGCGCCATCGCTGCCGGCGCTGCCCATCTTCCGGTCTGCGAACCGGATGGCGTCACCTGCCTTGCGCCCGCGCAGGATCGATGCATTCGCCTCGATCGAAGCGTACGAGATCAGCCCTTCAAGCGGCGTATCCGGATGCGCGCGCAACACTTTCTCCGCATCGCCGGGGCCAAGGAAGTGCATGAGGTACAGATTGCCCTCGGTCACCGGTGCCCCGATGCGGCGCAAATGGGCGGCGCTGTCGGCGGTCATATCCGCCATCAGGATGTCCTGCAGGCGGCCATCGCTTCGCTTGGCGAGGATCTCGGCGCGCGTCAGGCCGGCGGTGCCAAAGCGGCGTTCGAAATAGGAAATCCATGTGCCCTTGGTGAACTGGTATCGGCCATAGGCGCTGCTGGTTCCCGCCGCCGCCGCGTCGTTTCCGCTGCTCTCGGCCGCGCGCACCTTGCCCATAAACCGGCTCTGCGCATCGCCGGCCACCGTGCCGCTGCCGATCGCGGTATCCCCACGGCCAAGGCCCGGCAGCGCTTCCCCGGCACGCGGGCGCACGAAAGCCGGCTTCTCGGCCGGTGTGTCGCTGATGATCCGCGCCATGGTCTGTGCCAACGCGTCCATGTGCGCCGCCGTGCCCGCGCCATTGCCAACGAACGGGTTGGCTGCATCGATCTGGCCTTCCCGGCGCAGAAGGCCCGCCGCGCCCACCTCCACCTGGCTCATGTTGCCTTTGCCGATCACCGCTTCGGATAGGTCGGCCAGCAGCACGTCCTGCCCCGCCGGGTCCAGCGTTGCCCGCGCTTCCCAGCGGGTGCGCAACCCATCCGGCAGCCGGTCCCAATTCGCGGCGATGGCCTTTTCCAGCCCCGCCCGCGAATCGCCCGCGCCGCCCAGCAGCGCGC